>NZ_JAHCVJ010000042.1 GCF_018476885.1 Geoanaerobacter pelophilus | reverse complement strand
AAGGGTTTGGCTGTTCGCCAATTAAAGCGGTACGCGAGCTGGGTTTAAAACGTCGTGAGACAGTTTGGTCCCTATCTTCTGTGGGCGTAGGATACTTGAGAAGAGTTGACCTTAGTACGAGAGGACCGGGTTGAACGTACCTCTGGTGTTCCAGTTGTTCCGCCAGGAGCAGTCGCTGGGTAGCTATGTACGGAAAGGATAACCGCTGAAAGCATCTAAGCG
>NZ_JAHCVJ010000040.1 GCF_018476885.1 Geoanaerobacter pelophilus | reverse complement strand
CAGTGGGTTCGGGCCTCCACGAAGTGTTACCTTCCTTTCACCCTGGACATGGATAGATCACCCGGTTTCGGGTCTACCCCCAGCAACTAATTCGCCCTATTAAGACTCGCTTTCGCTGCGGCTCCGTTCTATGAACTTAACCTCGCTGCTGAGGGTAACTCGCTGACTCATTATGCAAAAGGCACGCGGTCACACTGGATTGCTCCATAGTGCTCCCACTGCTTGTAGGCA
>NZ_JAHCVJ010000039.1 GCF_018476885.1 Geoanaerobacter pelophilus | reverse complement strand
TGGTGGGCCTAGGTGGACTCGAACCACCGACCTCACGATTATCAGTCGTGTGCTCTAGCCAGCTGAGCTACAGGCCCAATCCAATCAGTGATGAATACTCAATCACCAAAATCGTGCCTGGCAGTCATCGCTAACCATTCATCTCTTAGAGTTTAAAGAACAAAAACCTCGATTCAGCCGAGGCTTGGACTTTCAAAACTAAACAGTAGACGTCATGTCAATTGTGGGATTGACCTGGATTACCATGACCAGCATCTTA
>NZ_JAHCVJ010000038.1 GCF_018476885.1 Geoanaerobacter pelophilus | reverse complement strand
CGCTTTCTTTAAAGGGTGGCTGCTTCTAAGCCAACCTCCTGGTTGTCTGGGCATTTCCACATCGTTTTCCACTTAGCGTAGATTTTGGGACCTTAGCTGGCGGTCTGGGCTCTTTCCCTTTTGACCGCGGATCTTATCACCCGCAGTCTGACTCCCGCAATAACAGTTAACGGTATTCGGAGTTTGGTTAGGTTTGGTAATCCGGTAAGACCCCTAGCCCATCCAGTGCTCTACCCCCGTTACTTACTTTGCGAGGCTATACCTAAATATATTTCGGGGAGAACCAGCTATCTCCGAGTTTGATTAGCCTTTCACTCCTATCCACA
>NZ_JAHCVJ010000037.1 GCF_018476885.1 Geoanaerobacter pelophilus | reverse complement strand
CTTACCACGTCCTTCATCGCCTCTCTCTGCCTAGGCATCCACCGTACGCCCTTAGTAGCTTGACCATAAAAAAACTGTAAATCGATCAAAACTGCTATGCATACTCCCGAAACGGCATACACCATTTCGGTTGCTACCTACAAATTCACTATATGCAATTGTCAAAGAACAGTATCATCCACCTTCGCCAAAGCTTCGGTGGATAAAATGGTGGAGGTGAACGGGATCGAACCGATGACCCCCTGCGTGCAAGGCAGGTGCTCTCCCAGCTGAGCTACACCCCCATTTTAAATGGGTATCTGATGAAAGTGGTGGGCCTAGGTGGACTCGAACCACCGACCTCACGATTATCAGTCGTGTGCTCTAGCCAGCTGAGCTACAGGCCC
>NZ_JAHCVJ010000036.1 GCF_018476885.1 Geoanaerobacter pelophilus | reverse complement strand
TTTTTGGCGGTGGCCGATCGATTGAGGGTTCTGGTATTGCGTTGGGATTAAACCAAGGAAGTGTTACGGCCAAAAATTACACCAAAATGAAAGAGGATGGTGGCTGGTTCAGTAATGACAAAACTTGGACTAATTTCACGTCAAATTCAGATGCTCAAGCCGCTGTTCAGAGCGCTGTTGATAGTATCAAAAGCACTATAAACAGGTCCGTTGTTGCAATGAGCACTTCCATTGATATGTCACTGGTAAAGATTGCAGAAACACAGATATCAACTGCCGGAAGAAAAGCTGAAGACATTAATAAAGACCTTGAAGCTTGGTTAGTAAGTGCTGCCAATGAAATGGCAAAGAATGTGACTGGGCTGCGCGAATTCGCTTTCTATGGCGAGAACGCTTTTGATGCTCTTGTCCGGCTGTCTAC
>NZ_JAHCVJ010000035.1 GCF_018476885.1 Geoanaerobacter pelophilus | reverse complement strand
ACCAACGGCGGTGCTGTTCCTGGTTATCACATCGACCAGAACACCTTCATGACCACACCAGCGCCTTACAATGGCGGTGCCGCCACAGCAACAGCCAAGAGCAACAAGCGGCAGCAGGTCTTCCGGGCCTTCAACATCCTGAGTTCCGCCCAGAGCGGCACCAACTATCCGAACCTGGCCCCAGCCACCTTTGCCGGTCTCTGCCTCGAATGCCACAACCAGACGACCCTGACCGGCAGCGCCACCAGGCCGAGCGCAGCTTCCACCTGGAAGAGCAAAGAGCGGGTGCACCAGTCAGTAGCCGGCTGGTCGGCAACCGCCAGCGGCACTGCCAACCTCAACAACCGGGTCCACGCTTACAGCTGTGCCAAGTGCCATGCACCGCATGTCTCCCGTCTGCCGCGGCTCGCAGTCACCAACTGCCTTGATGCACGGCA
>NZ_JAHCVJ010000034.1 GCF_018476885.1 Geoanaerobacter pelophilus | reverse complement strand
GCAGGCAGCGGTTGGAACTCTGCATACACGATAACCGACTGCAAGCGGTGTCATGGCAACGACACTTCCCCCGACTTCACCAGCCTGAACGGCGAGCCCAACTATGCCAGCACCGGCGCCTCCACGGACCGTGGTAACGGCCACAAGAATCATGTCAGCTACGGCGCCGGGAGCTGCGCCTTCTGCCATGCCACAACCGTCACTCCGGGTGGAACGGTCATTCCCGGCAGCACCAGCCATGTCCTGAACTACAAGATCGATGTGGTTGCCGGTAACGGCATTGAATTCACCTACGGCAGCAACAAGAGCTGCAGCGACATCAGCTGCCATGGCGGCAAAGGTTCCGTGACCCAGTACTGGGGGGCGCCGGTATCTGCCGACTGCACCGGCTGTCACGGCAACAACGCCGGAAGCTCGCTGGCAATAGCCTCCGGCAAGCATGGTGCCCACATCAACAACCCT
>NZ_JAHCVJ010000033.1 GCF_018476885.1 Geoanaerobacter pelophilus | reverse complement strand
GGTATCGTCAAGGTTGGCGAGGAAATCGAGATAGTTGGTATCAAGGCAACCGCCAAGACCACCGTAACCGGTGTTGAAATGTTCCGCAAACTGCTCGACGAAGGTCGTGCTGGCGACAACATCGGCGCCCTGCTCCGCGGTGTCAAGCGTGAAGACATCGAGCGCGGTCAGGTTCTGGCAAAGCCGGGTTCCATAACACCGCACACCAAGTTCAAGGCAGAAGCATACATCCTGACCAAAGAAGAGGGTGGTCGTCACACTCCATTCTTCAACGGCTACCGTCCGCAGTTCTACTTCAGAACAACCGACGTAACCGGGATCGTAGATCTTGCCGCCGGCACCGAGATGGTAATGCCTGGTGACAACGTAGCAGTAACCATCAACCTGATCACCCCGATCGCCATGGACGAAGGTCTCCGCTTCGCAATCCGTGAAGGTGGCCGCACCGTAGGCGCAGGCGTAGTTAGCTCGATTATCGAATAA
>NZ_JAHCVJ010000032.1 GCF_018476885.1 Geoanaerobacter pelophilus | reverse complement strand
TCCCCACTGCTGCCTCCCGTAGGAGTCTGGACCGTGTCTCAGTTCCAGTGTGGCTGATCATCCTCTCAGACCAGCTAACCATCGTAGCCTTGGTAGGCCATTACCCTACCAACTAGCTAATGGTACGCGGACCCATCCTGATACGGTAGCTTATAAATAGAGGCCACCTTTTCCTGCAGAGACCGAGGGCTCCGTAGGCTTATCCGGTATTAGCACCCCTTTCGAGATGTTATTCCAGATACCAGGGCAGGTTATCCACGCGTTACTCACCCGTGCGCCACTCTCACCAGAGCAAGCTCTGGATCCCGTTCGACTTGCATGTGTTAAGCACGCCGCCAGCGTTCGTTCTGAGCCAGGATCAAACTCTCCAGTTTAATTTAAGACCGGAAAATCCGATTCTAGTTTGAAACAACTGACTTACTTCATTTTTGAAACCCACAAATGCTGTTTCGTCTACTATTTAGTTTTCAAAGACCAAGCCGCCGTTTGCGACAGAC
>NZ_JAHCVJ010000031.1 GCF_018476885.1 Geoanaerobacter pelophilus | reverse complement strand
CTCTACATAGGAGGAACCGATGGCAGAGCTTATGGAGAAGTCGTCTCAAAGAGCCGGCGCCCCTGCTGTGGCAGATTCCGGGCAGGAGTATGTGACCTTCACTCTCAATGACGAGATTTACGCCTTCGATGCCTTGCAGGTGCAGGAGATTATTGAACTGACCAGCGTCACCAAAGTTCCGCACCTCCCGGGATACCTGAAAGGTGTCATCAACCTTAGGGGAACGATCATCCCGGTGATCGATCTGAAACTGAAATTCGGAATGGTCAGCGGCGAGTACAAGAAACACACCTGCATCATAGTCACCGAGTATTCCCGGGGGGTTATGGGGCTGATTGTTGATTCGGTATCCGACATCCTCAACATCCATCCGCAAAGCATCTCCGATGCCCCGAACTTCGGGACCAGCATCAACACCGAATTCATAGCCGGCATGGCCAAGACCGGCGACAGCCTGGTTCTGGTTTTAGATGTGGACCGGGTGCTGACCGAGGAAGAGGCGACCATTGTGCAGCAGGTGGCCGCCAGTGACGGCATTCAGGA
>NZ_JAHCVJ010000029.1 GCF_018476885.1 Geoanaerobacter pelophilus | reverse complement strand
AGCGCGGCGCTCTTGGTAACCTTGTAGCCTTGGAAACAGGCACCATGACCATATATCACAGTGTCAACATGGATAACTGAGCAATATGTTTTGTGACGAGATCATGTGGCATTGAGGATCTTGGAGGGAGGGAACAGATTATTAACGAAGAGAGTGGTGACAAGACGGAGCAAATAAAAAATCGGGGGATTGAGTCGGCATAAAGAAGGGGCCAATATCATTGGCAGAATTAGAATTACACACTGATATCCAGAACGTTCATTTCCTGTGGAGCAGGACGCAAAAAAGCCCCGCCTATCATAAGATAAGCGGGGCTTTTCAGATAAAATTCCCGGCGGCGACCTACTCTCCCACATAGCTACCCATGCAGTACCATCGGCCCAGAGGGGCTTAACTTCCGTGTTCGGGATGGGAACGGGTGTGACCCCCTCGGCATAGCCACCGAGAAACTCTTCGCACCTTCGGTGCTGGTTCGCGGTTCGTTGTTCGTGGTTCCAGGTTTTAACCTCGAACTTTGAACTTCGAACATTGAACCGACTTTATCTCGTCAATTGCATAACTGTAGTTGGCGTATATTTAGTTCGATTTGATTAATGGTTCGGGGGGAGGGTTAC
>NZ_JAHCVJ010000028.1 GCF_018476885.1 Geoanaerobacter pelophilus | reverse complement strand
CATCAAGAACAACCTCAACATCCTCATCGATGCCAATACCCGGATCACCGCCGCAGCGCGCGAAGTAGCAAGCGGCAACCTGATGGTAGAACTGAAAGAACGGAGCGGCGAAGACGAACTAATGCACGCCCTGTCGGCCATGGTCGGGAAACTGGTAACAGTGGTAGCCGAAGTAAAAGAAGCGGCCGCCAACGTCGCCTCCGGAGCGGGTCAGATGAGCTCCGGTTCCGAAGGGATGTCCCAGGGGGCAAGCGAACAGGCAGCGGCAGCCGAAGAAGCCTCAAGCAGCATGGAAGAAATGTCCGCCAACATCAAACAGAACGCTGACAACGCCAAACAGACCGAAAAGATTGCGGTCAAGAGCGCCGATGACGCCAAAGAAGGCGGCAAAGCAGTAGCCGCCACCGTTCAAGCCATGAAAGACATCGCCGACAAGATCAGCATCATCGAAGAAATCGCCCGTCAGACCAACATGCTGGCTCTGAATGCCGCCATAGAAGCAGCGCGCGCGGGTGAACACGGCAAAGGGTTTGCAGTAGTTGCCAGCGAAGTGCGGAAACTGGCAGAACGGAGCCAGAACGCTGCCGGCGAGATCAGCGAACTCTCCGCAAGCAGCGTCGAAGTAGCCGAGAAAGCCGGGACCATGCTGTCAAACATCCTGCCCGACATCCAGCGGACCGCCGAACTGGTTCAGGAGATCTCGGCCGCCAGCAAAGAACAGGACACCGGCGCCGAACAGATCAACAAAGCCAT
>NZ_JAHCVJ010000027.1 GCF_018476885.1 Geoanaerobacter pelophilus | reverse complement strand
CCATGCCGTCAACCTCAAGCTCGCTGACCGTGCCGGTTTCCGGTCTGACTGCTAGTGATGCCAGCGGCGTCACCGGCTATCTGATCACTGAAAGTGCCACCATGCCTGCAGCCACTGCTGCCGGCTGGAGCAGCACGGCACCGACCAGCTTCACCTTCAGCGGTGAAGGGGATAGAACCGCCTATGCTTGGGCCAAGGATGCCGCCGGCAATGTCTCAATTGCTAGGGCAGCCGCGGTGAATATCACCCTGCCGGACGTAACGGCACCGGTCCTGAGTACTTTTACCATGCCGTCAACCTCAAGCTCGCTGACCGTGCCGATATCAGGCCTGACTGCCAGTGATGCCAGTGGCGTCACCGGCTATCTGATTACTGAAAGCGCCACCATGCCTGCAGCTACTGCAGCCGGCTGGAGCAGCACGGCACCGACCAGCTTCACCTTCAGCGGTGCTGGTTCACGAACCGCTTATGCCTGGGCCAAGGATGCCGCCGGCAATATCTCGATTGCCAGGGCAGCCAGCGTAACCATCACCCTGCCTGATTTCAATGCACCTAAAATGAGTACCTTCATCATAGCGGCGACATCGACATCGCTGACGGTGCCGGTTTCGCGAGTTACCGCTGTTGACAATGTTGGCGTTACCGGCTATCTGATAACGGAGAGTGCTACAAAACCTGCAGCCACTGCTGCCGGCTGGAGCAGCACGGCACCGACTAGTTTCACCTTCAGTGGTGATGGCGTCAGAACCGCCTACGCCTGGGCCAAAGATGCTGTCGGCAATGTCTCTGCCGCCATGTCGGCAACAGTAACCATCAACCTGCCGGA
>NZ_JAHCVJ010000026.1 GCF_018476885.1 Geoanaerobacter pelophilus | reverse complement strand
TGGGTGTCGTGGCAACCGTGCCGGAAACGGTGGTCGCGCTTGCCGTTACCGAGCGCATCCCTTCGTTGTCGTTGCTGTCGTTGCTCCCCTTGTTGTAGGCGGAGACTGCGAAGTAGTACTTGGTCGAGGGGTCGAGGGAAGAGATGTCGTACTGCTGCACGTTCCCCACATCCACTTTCATGTTCAGGTTGGCGGCGTCCTTTCCGTAGTAGATGCGGTAGCCGTTAACCGCGTGGGCAACCCCGTTGCTGCCGGCGCTCCAGCGCAGGCTCACGGTGTTTGCCGAGCCGGCTGCGGCGGTAAGGCTCACCGGCTGCGCCGGGGGGCCGCTGTAGGTGGTGCTCACCACCACGTCGTCTATGGCATACCACTGCTCGTTGGCGGGAAGGTAGAGGTTGGCGTTGTTGCCGCCCAGCCAGGCGTGATTCCACTTCCACTGGGCCGGGTCATCGCCTGCAGGAACCCAGACCACGTTGGTGGTCGAGCTGATCAGGGCGCCGTCGTACCAGACCTTGGAGACGCCGTCGGCCACCCCGCCTGCGCTGTTCAGCTTGGCGTAGAATTCGAAGCTGTGCCACCCGCCGTCGCGCGGAGCTGCCGGCAGACCGCCGGGACCCGGTACGTTCATGTCGAGGGGGGCTGCGCCCAGGTAGGCGTTAGTGTTGAACGACGCTGAGCTGTCGCGTGCGGCAGTCAGAGGGGAATGGGGGAGATTGAACTGGATGCGGTAGCTGCCGCCGCCGAACTTGGCGAGCTGCGGGGTGAAACGGGGCTTGTTCTGGGTGCCGCTGAAAAAATCCCAGAAGTTCGTGTTCGATGGGTTCAAGTGGGAGATGTGCATGAACTTTTGCATCGGGCTCGTGGTCGCCGCACCCAGGGCGCGCCCCCCGTCGGA
>NZ_JAHCVJ010000025.1 GCF_018476885.1 Geoanaerobacter pelophilus | reverse complement strand
TAGCAGGGCTCGTTCCACATCATGAAGCTCTTGCCGGTCCCTCTAGGGTGCAGCCCGTTGATGTTCAGGGTGTTGTGATTGCCGTCAAGGTTGCTGCAGGCCTCGGTTCCCGCCACGCGGTAATCGTAGTAGCCGTCAGGAATCGGCGTGGCGCAGTTCTGCCCGGGGATGCAGGTAGCACCGGAAGCTCCCTGTGCGGGGCTCCAATCGCTGCGTGAATCGAAATCGTCTGAGAACAACACTGCGGCAGAGGCGACGTTAGTTGACAAGAGGATTCCTAAGGTTGCGGTCAGTAATGCATTGCGCTTCTTCATTTCTATCTCCTTTTGTCCCGGACACAAAAAAGCCGGGTCGCTTCTCTATGATGGAAAATTCCATCTGCTAGATTCGGCGACCCGGCTGTCTCAGGGAGACCCGTGGGCTTTCCGTCCCATCCTCGCGGATGGTTTAGTATTGTCGTTGTTGCTATTCAGTTTTATTTATTCTTTGTTAACCGCTTCCGTGCTTGTTGCTCATCGCAACCTCCATCCTCTACACAGTCATTGCTTTATGCCTGTGCTATCGCAACTGCAGTGCCAAAGATCTGCACCACACATAAGTCATCGTAATCAGTGCCCTTTACACAGAACTGACTGAAAAATAAGAGCTTCACATCTGCACGAAACCTGCACAGTGCCAGGCGCCCGTCACCTCAAGTGACCGTATTTACTGAGTCTGCCGCTCCTTCTGAACAAGTTGAACAACTGTCCAACTGCTGAGCAGCGGGCTGACGATCTGGCGCCGCCTGGGTCCCCGGCAGGGGGAAAAATGTTCAAAACCCTTATTTTTTAGAAAAAAACTGCGCAAGGGGGGGGAATATTGATGGGGGATAACCGGAATCGGGTAGGAGGCGGGATTACTCCCGCCGTCCTCCCACACCACCCTGCGTACGGTTCCGTACAGGGCGGTTCAC
>NZ_JAHCVJ010000024.1 GCF_018476885.1 Geoanaerobacter pelophilus | reverse complement strand
CTCTGGAAAACATACAGGCTCAGGATCTCCTCTCGATAGGTGCGGTTGAACCTCTCGATGTAAGCGTTCTGGTTCGGTTCACCAGGTTGGATGTAGTGGATCATCATGCCTGCAGCCTCTGCCCAGGCAACGAAGTCGCCACTGAGGAACTCGGGGCCGTTATCAGTTCTCAACACGTGAGGCAGTCCGCGTTCCTGCCTTAACCGCTCGAAGACGCGAATGAGTCGCCTACCTGTAATCGAGGTGTCTATCTCGATAGCAAGGCACTCGCGGTTGAAATCGTCGATGACATTGAAGGTGCGAAACGTCTTGCCACAGTAGAGCGTGTCGCTCATGAAATCTGCCGACCACACCTGGTTTGGTTGTTGAGGCACCCATAGAGGTCGTTTGATTCGCTTCGGCAGCCGTTTCTTCGCCCTACGCTTCAGGTTAAGGCGAAGGTCGCAGTAGACCCGGTAGACACGTTTGTGGTTCCATATGTGACCGGTACGGCGCAGGGCCTTGAACGACTTCCAGAAACCCCAGCGAGGATGACGCTCCATCAGCTTGTTCAAGGCCTCGATGACGTGACCATCACGCTCAGTCGCGGGTTTGGGAACTCTGTAGAAGGCCGCACGGGAAATGCCGACACAGGAACAACTTTGCTGCACGGTCAGCTTGTGTTCTTCGACCAGGTGAAAGACTGCTTCGCGTTTCGCCTGCGGCCCTAGAGCTTTTTTTCGATCAGGTCCTTAAGCGCATGGTTCTCCAGCGCAAGGTCGGCGTACATCCGTTTGAGCCGCGACAGTTCTGCTTCCATCTCCTTCATACGCTTGAGATCGGAAGCCTCCATGCCGCCGTACTTGGACTTCCAGTTGTAGTAGGTGGGTTCGGAGATGCCGTGCTTTCGGCAGATGTCCTTCACCTGAACTCCGGCGTCAGCCTCCTTGAGGATCGAGACGATCTGTGTCTCAGTGAACCGTGACTTCTTCATGTGAAACCTCCTGGCGTTAAATAATGCCAGAAAGCTCTACTTTTCAAGTGTCTATTTCCAGGGGAAGCTTACG
>NZ_JAHCVJ010000023.1 GCF_018476885.1 Geoanaerobacter pelophilus | reverse complement strand
TTAGATGTGGACCGGGTGCTGACCGAGGAAGAGGCGACCATTGTGCAGCAGGTGGCCGCCAGTGACGGCATTCAGGACTGATCGCGGTAACCGGTAAGCCAGCTGGTGAAATGTGGTTTCTGCGCACTTCCCGTTAGGAGGAACAATGAAACTCAGAGCCAAGATGTTACTGTCAATTTTCGTCGGGTCGTTCGTCTCCCTGGCATTGCTTTCGGGTGTTGCTGCCTACCGGATGAACCGCATCTCTGAAGCCTCATTACGCACCCAGAAGCAGGCATTGCTCAGCGACTACGACGCGCTCATCAAGAACCAGGTGCATACAGCCGTCAGCCTGCTGGCAACCCTGGATGAACGTGCCCGCAAGGGGGAGATGACCGTTGACGCGGCAAAGGCCCAGGGCGCCAGCCTGATTCGTGCTCTTAGATACCAGAATGACAATTATTTCTGGATAGACACGATCGACGGGGTCAATGTCGTTCTGCTCGGCAAACCGATAGAGGGGAAGAGCAGGATCGATTCGCAAGACAAGAAAGGCAAGTTCCTGGTCAAGGAGATCATTGAAAAAGGACGGCAGGATGGAGGGGGCTATACCGATTATTGGTTCCCTAAAGCCGGGAGCGACACGCCGATGCCCAAACGTGGCTACTCGCTGGAATTCAAACCTTGGGGCTGGGTTGTCGGCACCGGTAATTATATTGACGACATTGAGAAGATTGTAGAGGAGCAGCGGCTGGCTGCCAAGGCAGCGCTTATCCTGAATATCAAATATTTTGCCGGGTTTGCCTGTGTGCTGATCGTGATCTGCCTCTTTTGTGGCATATGGTTTGCCGACAGCATTACGAAAAGGATCCGCAAGGGGCTTGAAGTGGCCAACAGTCTTGCCGAGGGGGACCTGACCAAGCAGATTGAAGGTGACAGCCCTGACGAGATCGGTCAATTGCTGGATGCCATGGGGAACATGGTTTCGCGATTACGGGAGATCACCAGCCAGACAGTAGAGGCGGCCAACCAGGTCTCCATTGCCGCCGACCAGATCTCCGAAGCCAACCAGAGCTTCTCGCAAAAGATCACCGAGCAGGCCGCATCGGTCGAAGAGACCACCGCCGCCATGGAAGAGATGGGGGCCTCCACCCGGAGCACCGCTGAGAACGCCCGCGAGGCCAACAACCTGGCGCGCAGCAGCAAGACCGTTGCCGAAGACGGCACCGTGGTCATGGCCGATACCATAATGGCTATGAGCGAGATTAACAAGTCATCGGCCAAGATAGCGAACATCTCCAACGTTATCGAAGAGATCGCCTTCCAGACGAACCTGCTGGCGCTGAATGCCGCAGTAGAGGCTGCCCGAGCCGGCGAGCACGGCAAAGGGTTTGCCGTAGTAGCTGCCGAGATCCGGAGCCTTGCCGGCCGGACCACGCAATCAGCCAAAGAGATCACCACCCTGATTGAAGACAGCGGTGAGAAGACCGGCCGTGGAGTGCAACTGGCGCAGGAACTGGACAAGAAGCTGGGGGAGATCGTCTCCGGGATCAAGAAAGTGACCGACCTGATGGACGAGGTTGCGGCCGCAGCTGCTGAACAGTCGTCCGGGATCAACCAGGTCAACACCGCTATGGGCCAGGTAGATCAGACCACCCAGCAGAACGCCTCCCTGGTTGAAGAAACCTCTGCCGCCGCCGAAGAGCTGGCAGCCCAGGCAAAGGGGTTGCTGGATGTGGTCTCGTTCTTCAAGGTTGAGGATAGTGGCCGGAGCGCCAAGGCCCCCCGGGGCCGTAAAGCGCCCCAGGTATCGCAAATACCAGCCAAGGGCGGTTTCCGGACAAAACCGGCAACGCCGCAACCGGCTTTGTCGGCAAGGTCTCAGGCGTCCGACAACGATCAGGAGGATTTCTCGGAATTTTAACCGAGTCATCCCGATTCTCATAACTGTTTAGAGGGGCTGGTTCCATATGCCTCTCTACATAGGAGGAACCGATGGCAGAGCTTATGGAGAAGTCGTCTCAAAGAGCCGGCGCCCCTGCTGTGGCAGATT
>NZ_JAHCVJ010000022.1 GCF_018476885.1 Geoanaerobacter pelophilus | reverse complement strand
GTAACATCATCCAGAGCACCTTGACCTCCTCGGCTCTGGGGGCTGGCCGTTTCCCTGGTGGTGGATCGCGGTACTCCAATACCCCTGGTTCTTCCCAGAACCCTGGGGGCTGGTGGTTCCAGACTAATAATCCTACCGGAACGACCCAGGGCACTCAGCCTACGGCTGCCTCCTATGGTTCCAGCTGCCACAACACTGGGACCGCCGGAGGTGCGAATTACAACCCGGTCAATCAAAGATGGAACAAGCTGACACCATGGTAGTAGCAAGGCAGGGCGTTTGAAGCGTCCTGCCTAATACCAATCATATCCAGTAAATCATAAGGTCTAAGGCGTGCCGAATCATCCGGCACGCCTTTTTTCGTATTATTTCCCTGATCCTAATCTCAAACTCAAGTTTTCTTATTTCCTAATATTTCAATATTAAGAAATAATATTTGAATTTAATAATTAAATAATTGTTAAATAATTGGTAATAAATTTGCACAAACGAATAGCTATTGTTAATTAATGCAAATAAATTTAATTAAATATTTTTGTAACTAGCTTATTTTACATCAGAAAAAAATTATGGGGATTCGTGAATCATGGGGAATGGCGGGGAAAAGTGGTCTTTTAACAAAATATTTTAATTTAAATTATTGAATATTGCAGGGCTGGATTTTCATTGGCAATGATGAATCTGCATTAACAAGGGGGAGCATGCTTATGCTAGATCTGATTGTGCGAAGTATTTACGGGATCGTGAATTCGCACGCAAAAAACAAGCAGATCCCTAGTGTTGGTGCACTGACAGCCTTACTGATAATTCTTATGTTACTCGTGGCTGATAAGGGACAAGCGGCAAATATTATCCACAAGGCGATAAACTCCGGCGCTCCTGATTTCAAATATGGGACTACCTGGGGCAGTGATTATGCGTGTAGTACCTGTCACCAAAGGGGCACGGCAAATATAAAAAAAATCAGGAATAATATTGTTACCCCACTAGGAATCAGACGAGTAGTTTTCAATAGACTTACCACGGCCGGCAATTATACGAACGGAATTTTCGGCAACGATGAAAGACTGGTCAACCAGAATAACTCCAGCAATATATGTGAGGTTTGCCATCATAAGACAATGTATCACCTGTACAGCTCAAGCAAAGTGGCAAACAGGTCGCATCCCGAACATAAAAGCAACCGAGGAGACTGTACTCAGTGCCATCAGCATGGTAGGGCGTTCGCAAGGCCTAATGCCAAAGATTGCGGCAGCTGCCACGGCAACCCGCCCGTTACAAATTCTGATTACGGCGGCGCTGCCCAAGGGCTTTCAGCGCCGGCAACACTGTTGTTGGGAGGGACTCCTTCAGCACCGCCGGAAAAAATAGGGGCGCATGACCGTCACCGCAACAAGAACGGATTTGAATGCAGCGTCTGCCATAATGGCGACATCGATATCTATCACGGTTACCTGGGGAACGGTTATGTGGAGCTGGGATTCAAGGTTGACCAGGCAACATGGCCACCTTTTACCGGTTCAATAACAGCAGGCACCTTTACCGGATACAGTTCGAACAGCACCAGGGCAAAATATGCAGTAGCTCCCGGCAATCCTGGAACCATTCTGCGTAGTGACGGAAATCTTGCAACAGCAAACACCTGCGCGATTTATTGCCACGGCGACAACTGGAATATCCCTTCAGGTCGCACAGGCCCTTCGGTTTCATGGACACAGGGGCCGCTTGGAAGCTGTGAGAACTCTTCATGTCATGGCTCTTCTGTGCAGAACCCTCCTACTCCTGTTTTCGGAGGGGTCTCAACCGGCGCCCACAAGACTCACGTTGGGAAACTCGGCAATGCTGGTGAGAGATGCGGCTATTGCCACGACAACTACTATTCCTCCAGCATCCACATGGTCAATGGTCATGTAAAGATCAACCTCGCAGCGTTCTCTCCCATAGCCGGTTATAAAGGTTTCAACCAGATGTCCACAGGCTATCTGGCAACTACCGGAAGTTACGGGAACTGTACCGATTTATACTGCCACAGCGCAGTTCAGTCTGATTCAGGCAGATCTACGGGCGGGACATACAAGACAGTTGCATGGGGTGGTGGCTATCTCCTCTGCGGGGAGTGCCATGGCGGACGCCGTACTGATTCTGTCAAGATAAGCACCGGCAGTCATACCACGCATATCAATGATTACCGCTATGGATGCCCTGACTGCCACCTTAATTCCGGCAAGGACAATCCTCTTAAACATGGGGATAGCAACATAGATGTAGCTTTCAGTACAACTTACGGAGGAAGTTATAGCCAGTCTTCAAACCCGGCAGGCAACGGTTACGGGAGCTGTTCAGCCAACTATTGCCACAGCGAGGGTACAGTATTCAGCGGTTCCTATTCACAGTTGGGCTTTGTGGGCTGGACAAGCGGGTCAATGCCGCTTGCCTGTAATGCCTGTCATTCAGGTGGAACAGCAGGCTCAAAAATTGGACCGATCTATTCAGGGATAAAGGCGAACAGCCACAATAAGCATCAGTTCAGCTGCGATAACTGTCACAGCATCATGGTTAATGCATCAGGAACGATAACTAACAAGACGCTTCACGTGAACAAGGCATATGATGTTCTTGCCGGTGGGACGTCATCATTCGATGCCGTTATCGGTAATCCGGTAACAGCAACTACCTGCTCAAACATAAATTGCCATTTCAGCAAATCTGCTACTTGGGGAGCAATAATTGACTGCAATGGCTGCCACGGCAGCGACGCAGTTACTTTGACCAGCAAAAAGCACCCGGCACACCTAAGCCCTGCAGCGAATATCAGCCTTGGGAAAGCCATAGGTTGTGCTGAGTGCCATGCCAAGACCGTGAACATCGATAACGTTACGATCAACAGCCAATCAGTCCACGTCAACGGTATAATGGGCGACTACAGCGGATCAAAAGCGGGGCGTTACACAGCAGCAACCGGCATCTGCAGCAATGTTTACTGCCACAGTGACGGCAAGGGCAAGCAGAATGTGCCGTTCGAAGCAGGCAGCGGTTGGAACTCTGCATACACGATAACCGACTGCAAGCGGTGTCATGGCAACGACACTTCCCCCGACTT
>NZ_JAHCVJ010000021.1 GCF_018476885.1 Geoanaerobacter pelophilus | reverse complement strand
TACTGCCACAGCGACGGCAAAGGGCGTCAGAACGCGCCGTTCACCGCCGGCAGCGGCTGGAACTCCTCCGTAGTCTTCGGCGACTGCAAAGGGTGCCACGGTAACGACAGCCAGGCCGGCTACTTCACCAGCACCGTTGGTGAGCCTAACTACCAAAACGCCGGGCCGGGCACCGCCCGGGCCAACACCCACACCGGTAGCCACGTCGGCTCAGGACTATCCAGCTGCGCCAACTGCCACGTAGACTCGGTCACGGCAGCCGGAGCCATCAACGGCAGCGGCCTGCATATCAATGGCGGGATCAACGTCAAGATCGGGAATGTCGCCACCGGCAGCTACAATCCGCTTACCAAGGGTTGCACCAACATCTCCTGCCACGCCTCTTCCGGCACCGAGATCCAGTGGGGGTCCCATGCTACCTGCGCTACCTGCCACGGTGATCTGACTACCAAGCCGGGCGTGCACAGCACCCATATCAGCGACATGATCACCAGCGGTCTGGTAACCATGTACAACTACACCGCCATCAAATCAAGCAACGGCAAGTACCGGATCGGTTGCGCCAACTGTCACCCGACCGATGTCGGTCATCATCGTGACGGCCATATTGATGTCACCATCAACAAGAACAAACTCGGCGGGAGTTCTCTGGCCGGTCTCAACAGCGCCACTGCCGACTTCATCAATACTGCGAACAGCGGCATCAGCGGCACCACCAAGGTCAGCGTGACCTGCTCCATGGTTTACTGCCACAGCAGCGGCAAGTCCACAGTTCAGGCCGAGAACAACTTCAAGACTACTCCTGACTGGTACAGCGCTGCCGGTTCAACTGCCAACCGCTGCGGCATGTGCCACGACAACCCGCCGCAGTATGACGGCCAGTCGCATTATGATTCCAGCAGCATGATGGGTATGAACAATACCCCGCCATATAAACCATCTGCCCATCTTGGCGGCATCCATTTCAAAAACGTTTCCAGAGGGCCTGGACAGAACGGCTTCCTTGGCTTCTCTTCCATTGGCAATGTTGCCCATGGCAATATCAATAACTCCAGCACCATTACCTGCAACATCTGCCACAGCGGTATTGTTGATCCGGACAGGCCCGACACCTACGCCATGTTTGGCAGCGGCAGTCCTTACGAGTGCGCCCAGTGCCACAAAGCAACCACAAAGACCAAACTGCAGGCAGGCAATATCGTCGGCAACGGGCTGCATATCAACGGTAAGAAGGATGTCATCTTCCCGCAAACAGCATATCCGTTCAAGACCAAGTCACAGCTTTCTAACAACGCCAATGCTGGCGGCAACTGGATGCGCAACGGCGGCTACAAGGCTGATGAAAACTCGTATGACAGCACTGATCTGAGCACATCAACCTGGAACCCGGCTGACAAATCTTGCAATACCGCATGTCACGTAAACCAGTCGGGAATAATCTGGGGCAGCAAACTCAAGTGTATGAGTTGCCACGCTAACCAGTAGACTGTGGCACGAAGGGTAGTTTTAATGATAGAATCGACAATTGCAAAAAAGGGTGATGATACCATGGGCAAGCAGATAAACTGTTCGCGCAGCTGTAGGCAGCGGAAACCGGTAGTTGTGACTATCCTAGCACTTCTTATTGGATTGGTGATCTTCGATGTTTCGCCTTCCTTCGCTGCTGATCTCATGCACAACAGCCGTGATACCGGTTCTACGCGCTGGAACGGTCGCTGGGGGATCTCCGGTGGGCGCTACGGTGAATTTACCTGTGCCACCTGCCATGAGCCGCTTGCCGATAACCTGAAAAGCATCAGGAAAACGATCAGTGTCATGAACCCGATCTCTTCTCACACCTTTCCGGGCGGGAGCAAATCGGTAACGGTTATTTTTCAGAACAATACCGGCATGGGCAACGACCGTGCGGCACACAGCTCGTCCAACCGGATTTGCGAGGTCTGCCACAGTCAGCTGACGTATCATAATGCGGATTCCAACAACAATACCGGCGTACCAAAGCTCGGGCATCCGAACAATTACGGACAGGAGGGGGTCTGTACCAGCTGTCATCTGCACAATGTCGGTTTCAAAGCATCCTGCGGCGGTTGCCACGGCAACCCACCTCTTTACGCAAATCTCGGAGTCCCCGATGGCCTGATACTTAAACCGCGCCCCAGTAAGGCGCTTAAAACCGGCGAAGCCGGAGCGCATAAAGCTCATATGGATCACGGTGTTTCAGTGTGCGATAACTGCCATTATATCTCTGACGGCAGCACCAAGATGCCGAATGAGTCAAGGACGATACAGTTAGGTTTCTATGGTTTTGGCGGAAAGGTTACCAGTGGCAAGTATTTCCCCTGGTCATCGGCAGGCAGAGGCTACCCGGTCCGTTCCAGCACTCCGAACACGACCGTGGCCGCCGTTGTTCCCAATTACAACAATGCCAACAGATGCACCCAGGTGTACTGTCATGGTGGCGGTATCAAGGTTGGCGGCACAACAGTCAAGCAGCCTCTTGCCGGATTCGGAAGCTATACCAGCTGGTCCTGGACAGCGCCCACCGGCACGGCTACCTGCGGCAGTTGCCACCCGGCAACCGCTGCCAATCCTCCGACAATGGGGAGCCATGTAAAGCATGCCGGCCGGATGCTGGACGGTCGTTATGAGATATCATGCGACAAGTGTCATCCTGCTACTGATTCCTCTCATGTTCAGGGGGTTATTCGTTGGGAGCTTTACACCTCTGACCAGAGGATTGGTGGCGGGGCAACATACCGAGGAGCCAGGAAAACCAATACCAGCCAGCTTGCCCCAAACCTTCCATATGGGCAGTGCGCCAACTTCTATTGCCACAGCAATGGCAAAGGCGGGCTCGGCAATGTCGCCACCCCGATCTGGGGCGACACCAGCGGCTTTGCTGATTGCAAAGGGTGCCACGGTGGCACGCTGGCAAGTGGCAGCCCTCTGGCAACAGGCAGCCATGCTGGCCATATCAACACCACGGCAAATAGCTCGCTCGGCACTCCGATCGGCTGTGTTGCCTGTCATGCCAAGACCGTCAGCAACGACACGACAGTCAGTGTTGTTGCCAATCACGTCAACATCCTGAAAGAGTATTCCGGGGTACGCGCCGGCAAGAGCTATGCGCCTGCCACCGGTGTCTGCAGCAACGTCTACTGTCACAGTGACGGCAAAGGGCGTCAGAACGTACCGTTCACTGCCGTGAACGGCTGGAACTCGGGAACGGTTTATAGCGACTGTATCCGTTGCCACGGCAACGACAACCGCTTCGGCCACTTCTCCAGCATCGCCGGGGAGCCGAACTACAAAAGCGGCGCCCAGGGTAGCTATTCGGCCAACAGCCACAGAAAGCATGTCGCCAACTACGGCGGTGCCGCTACCTGTTTTAAATGCCATGTTGAGACTGTGACTACAGCCGGAACAGCCATTCTTGGCAACAGCGTCAAGCATGTCGACGGCACGAGAAACGTGCTTGCGGACGGTACCTATGCGTCATTCAACTGGAACCAGTCACCCAAAACCTGTACCAGCAATGTCTGCCACTTCAACAAGACGGTTACCTGGGGCGGGACCCTGAACTGCAGCGGTTGCCACGGCAGCGATGCCGCTACCCTGACTACCAAGAAGCACAGCGCCCATATCTCCACCAGCGCCAACCCGTCGCTGGGCACGGCGCTAGAGTGCGCCGAGTGCCATGCCAAGACGGTTTCCGGCAATGCAACAATTATCGGCTATGCAGCGCATAGCAATAAGGTTTATGGCGACTACTCCGGCGTTCGTGCCGGACGAAGCTACAACGCCACCGACGGGATCTGCGCCAATGTCTACTGTCACAGCGACGGTAAAGGGCGTCAGAACGTAGCATTCACTGCGGGTAACGGCTGGAACTCGGCAGCGACCTATGCCGACTGCAAGCAGTGCCACGGTAATGACGAGCAGTTCGGTCACTACTC
>NZ_JAHCVJ010000020.1:0-2500 GCF_018476885.1 Geoanaerobacter pelophilus | reverse complement strand
GACCGATAGTGCACTAGTACCGTGAGGGAAAGGTGAAAAGTACTCCGATGAGGAGGGTGAAATAGAACCTGAAACCGTATGCCTACAAGCAGTGGGAGCACTATGGAGCAATCCAGTGTGACCGCGTGCCTTTTGCATAATGAGTCAGCGAGTTACTCTCAGTAGCAAGGTTAAGCTCATAGAGTGGAGCCGCAGCGAAAGCGAGTCTGAATAGGGCGCATTAGTTGCTGGGAGTAGACCCGAAACCGGGTGATCTATCCATGTCCAGGGTGAAAGGAAGGTAACACTTCGTGGAGGCCCGAACCCACTGGCGTTGAAAAGCCAGGGGATGAGGTGTGGATAGGAGTGAAAGGCTAATCAAACTCGGAGATAGCTGGTTCTCCCCGAAATATATTTAGGTATAGCCTCGCAGATTAAGTGATGGGGGTAGAGCACTGGATGGGCTAGGGGTCCTACCAGATTACCAAACCCAACCAAACTCCGAATACCATCAACTGTTACTGCGGGAGTCAGACTGCGGGTGATAAGATCCGTAGTCGAAAGGGAAACAGCCCAGACCGCCAGCTAAGGTCCCAAAATCTATGCTAAGTGGAAAACGATGTGGAAATGCCCAGACAACCAGGAGGTTGGCTTAGAAGCAGCCACCCTTTAAAGAAAGCGTAATAGCTCACTGGTCGAGTGGGTCTGCGCGGAAAATGTAACGGGGCTAAGCATAGTACCGAAGCTGCGGATTGGCATCTTAAGATGCCAGTGGTAGGGGAGCATTGTGTAAGCCTGCGAAGGTCGACCGTAAGGACGGCTGGAGGTATCACAAGAGATTATGCTGACATGAGTAGCGAAAAACAAGGTGAGAAACCTTGTCACCGAAAACCCAAGGTTTCCTCCGTAAAGGTAATCTGCGGAGGGTTAGTCGGTCCCTAAGGCGAGGCCGAAAGGCGTAGTTGATGGGAAACAGGTTAATATTCCTGTACCTCTTGCTATTGCGATGGGGGGACGGAGAAGGGTAGGCCATCCAGGCGCTGGTTGTCCTGGTTCAAGCGTGTAGACGGGGAAGGTAGGCAAATCCGCTTTCCCATACAACGTCAAGGCGTGATGACGAGAGCGTATGCTCACAAAGTGGTTGATCCCATGCTTCCAAGAAAAGCCTCTAAGCTTCAGATAGCAGGAGACCGTACCGTAAACCGACTCAGGTGGGTGGGGAGAAAATCCTAAGGTGATTGAGAGAACACTGGTTAAGGAACTCGGCAAAATGACACCGTAACTTCGGGAGAAGGTGTGCCTCCGGTAGGTGTAGCGATTCGCACGTGAAGCCGATGGAGGTCGCAGAGAAATGGCGGTAGCGACTGTTTACTAAAAACACAGGACTCTGCAAAGACGAAAGTCGACGTATAGGGTCTGACGCCTGCCCGGTGCCGGAAGGTTAAGGGGATTTGTTAGCCGCAAGGCGAAGCTTTGAACCGAAGCCCCGGTAAACGGCGGCCGTAACTATAACGGTCCTAAGGTAGCGAAATTCCTTGTCGGGTAAGTTCCGACCTGCACGAATGGCGTAACGATTTCCGCGCTGTCTCAACCAGTGGCTCAGCGAAATTGAATTCTCGGTGAAGATGCCGAGTACCCGCGGTAAGACGGAAAGACCCCGTGAACCTTTACTACAGCTTGACAGTGACATTCGAAACAGTTTGTGTAGGATAGGTGGGAGGCTTTGAAGCTGGTACGCCAGTATCTGTGGAGCCAACCTTGAAATACCACCCTGGTTGTTTTGGGTGTCTAACCCAGGTCCGTCATCCGGATCGGGGACACTGTCTGGTGGGTAGTTTGACTGGGGCGGTCGCCTCCCAAAGAGTAACGGAGGCGCGCGAAGGTTCCCTCAGGCTGATTGGAAACCAGCCGTAGAGTGTAAAGGCATAAGGGAGCTTGACTGCGAGACCAACAAGTCGAGCAGGTACGAAAGTAGGTCTTAGTGATCCGGCGGTTCTGTATGGAAGGGCCGTCGCTCAACGGATAAAAGGTACGCCGGGGATAACAGGCTGATCTCCCCCAAGAGTTCACATCGACGGGGAGGTTTGGCACCTCGATGTCGGCTCATCGCATCCTGGGGCTGAAGTAGGTCCCAAGGGTTTGGCTGTTCGCCAATTAAAGCGGTACGCGAGCTGGGTTTAAAACGTCGTGAGACAGTTTGGTCCCTATCTACCGTGGGCGCAGGATACTTGAGAAGAGCTGTCCTTAGTACGAGAGGACCGGGATGGACGTACCTCTAGTGTTCCAGTTGTTCCGCCAGGAGCAGTCGCTGGGTAGCTATGTACGGAAAGGATAACCGCTGAAAGCATCTAAGCGGGAAGCCCCCTTCAAGATTAGGTATCCCTGGGTGTAATAACCCCTGAAGGCCCGTTGGAGACTACAACGTTGATAGGCCGGGTGTGTAAGCACAGTAATGTGTTCAGCTGACCGGTACTAATCGGCCGTGAGGCTTGACCATAAAAAATTAAACAGGTAAGGGGGG
>NZ_JAHCVJ010000019.1 GCF_018476885.1 Geoanaerobacter pelophilus | reverse complement strand
TGCCGCTTGCTACTTCGCGCGCTGCGGCGGTGATCCGGGTATTGGCATCGATGAGGATGTTGAGGTTGTTCTTGATGATGTTGTACTGACCTTTATATTCATCGGTAATGATCGGCGGCATGATCCCCTTACTTACCTTATCTACATAGTCGGCGGTAACCATGAGCGGGTTAACGATATTGCTGATGGTATCGTTGACCCCGGAAACCAGTTTATGCCAACCGCCGGCAAAAAGCTCAGCATTGGCCCGTTTGTCGAGCTGGCCTTCTGCGGCCGCCTGGATAATAATATTTGTCTGTTCAAGCAATTCATTCATCATCTTTACGACAGCATTTAAGTTGCCTTTTATGATGTTGTACTGACCTTTGTATTCATCGGTTATGCTTGGCGGTATCTCCCCTTTGCTGACTTTGTCGACATAGTCGGCAGTGACCATGAGCGGATTGACGATATTGGTGACAATTTCATTGACGCCGGTTACCAGCTGTTTCCAACCGCCCACAAAGAGTGTTGCATCGGCCCGTTTGTCCAGTTCACCATCAGCAGCAGCTTTAATGACCTTATCCGCTTCAATGAGCAGGTTATTCATGATATCGATGCAATTGTTCAGGTTATTCTTGATTGCGTTGAAGTCGCCGTTGTAGTTATCGGTGATCTTCGCTGGGATGTCGCCTTTGCTGATCCTATCTACATACTCTGCAGCTACGTTCAGTGGCCCGATGACGGAGTCGAGACAGTCGTTGACCCCGGACACGATGGCTTTGAAGTCCCCCTGGTGCTTGGAGGCGTCGGCCCTGGTGTCAAGCTTGCCTGCTACTGCGGCGGCGGATAGCATGTTGGCGTCTGCTACCAGCGCGTTGACGGCGTCTATGGCTTGATTCAGGTTGTTCTTGATTTCATTAAAGTCGCCATGGTAGCTATCGGTAATCTTCGGCGGAATGTCGCCTTTGGCGATCCGATCGACGTACTCGGCAGCAACGTTCAGTGGTCCAATGACGGAGTCGAGGCAGTCGTTGACGCCGGAAACAATTGCTTTGAAGTCCCCATGATGCTTGGAGGCATCGGCGCGAGTATCTAGTTTTCCGGCTACAGCCGCCTGACTCAGCATGTTGGCGTCGGCAACAAGAGCGTTGACGGCATCTATCGCCTGATTGAGATTGTTTTTGATCTCGTTGAAGTCACCGCTGTATTGATCGGTAATTTTGGGAGGGATGTCGCCTTTGGCGATCCGGTCGACATACTCGGCGGCAACGTTCAACGGTCCGATGACAGCGTCCAGGGTCTCATTGACACCAACAACGATCTTCTGGAAGTCGCCCTGGTGTTTGGAGGCGTCGGCACGGGTATCCAATTTACCGGCGATGGCGGCATCGGATAACATGGAGGCATCAGCTACCAGAGTCCTTATGGTATCCACCATCTTCTTCATGGCGGCCATGACGCTGGTTGTGTCGCCAGTTTTAAGCGTAATCTCACGATTAAGATCACCAACGGCAACCAGGTTGGCAACTTCACCGACATCTTTCGGGTCAGCGCCTAGCTGACCAATAACAATTCTGGTAATGAATATTCCAAGCCCTACAGCGATGATTACGCCAAGCCCCAAGAGAATGATCATGGTAGTCGTAGCTGTGCCGGCAAGTTTTGTATTGTTTTCAGATGTTAGCTTGGCTTGTACCAGCTTGGCTTCCACCAGCTTCTCGATAGCGTCTTGTTCCGCCATGGCCGCAGATTTCATCTCCCCATTTACAATAATAGTTGCCGCTCTGTCGTTATTGGCCAGGGCAAGTTCGGAGACTTTTTCGAGAAACACACCATAGGCTTTCCTCGTATCCATGAATGTCTTAAAAAGCTTCCGCCCTTCCTCAGTTAGAATAGTCTTCTCGAACTCTTTAGACTCCTTGTCAATCTCTGCGCGCAAATTTTTAATTTTGTCAGCAATATCTTTCTCTTGTGCAGGTGTTGAAGCTTCCAGTAAATCTCTAACATTTATCCTGATCCTCTGAAATGCCACAGAGATTGACTGCAGTTGTGAAATCGGCAGTGTGACTTTTTCATAAAGCTTTTCATCCTCAGCAGCGATCTTTTTGATATTTATCATACCGATCACACCGATCACTGCTGCAATGACAGCAACTGTAATAAAACCTGTCATCAGTTTTGCATTTAACTTCATGTTATAGAACCATTGCATCTTTTCTTCCTCCGTTCTATGAGTTGATTCAACAAGTAAGTCTCAATCAGTCTCAAACATGCAATCAATGAAACTGTTGTAAATCGCGCATTCCCGGTATCCCTTCCCACAAATGTGCAGGGCACGTGAGATATTTTGAATGGAACTATTTACGCAATAACATTCACTTAACGGCTCGACGACAAATGGACAAATAGAAGAACTTATTTCGTCATTCCCGTTATCAGACGAAAGCGTGATCATTGAAAACCACCTTTTTTTAATTCATTCGGTGATATCTATGAGGCTATTGACGTATAAAACCATTTGGTTATAGATTGCTAATCGGAGAATGGAGGTAATCCCTATATGAGGGATTACCTTAAAATGGAGGGGAAAAACCTTAGTTAAAGCCAATCAAAAAAATCATCCTTAAAAAAGCTAGGTTAGCGACGTCAATCCCTCACGAATAGCAAGCTTTGTGAGCTCGGCTATGCTGTGGACCTTGAGTTTCTTCATAATCTGGGTACGATGCGATTCAACGGTCTTGATGCTGATGTCCAGAGAAAAGGCAATCTCTTTAGTATTATTGCCCTCTGCAAGCAACTGCAGGACTTCGCGCTCTCGTGTCGAAAGAACCGACGCCACCGATAAAGGCGCATCCTGAATCCTTTTCATGTAATCGTCGACAAGAAGATTGGAAATCTTGGGACTGAGATAGGTATCTCCATTTGAAACGGTATGTATCCCTGCAACAAGATCATCAGCAGCGCAGTCTTTCATCATGTAGCCGTTGGCTCCAGCCTTTAGCAACTCTATAACAAACCTGCGATCAGCGTGCATTGACAAGGCTAGGACCTTGCAAGCCGGCATTTCATTACGAATTCTTTGAGTAGCCTCTATGCCATTCATATCAGGCATAGAAATATCCATTATCACCACATCAGGCGTCAACTCCCGTGTCATCTGGATGGAACTCCGACCATTATCAGCCTCACCAACTACCTGAATCGAGCTTTCCCGAGATAGTAAGGAATTAAGCCCTTCCCTTACTATTTTATGGTCATCTACAAGTAAAACCCTGATTCCCATTAACTCCTCCTGTAGTATTCATAAAGGTACATTCAACAACACACGAGTCCCTCTACCTAACGAAGAATCTATTATTATCGAACCATTAATTCTCTCGATCTTTTGCCGGACGTTAAAAAGGCCATATCCGGAACCCTTGTTAGCTGACATGACATCTTCAACATTAAATCCATTGCCGTCATCCTCCACAGTAATTGTAAGGGAATCGGACTTATCGAAAACAACGGACACCTGACGTGCATCCACATGTTTCACTACGTTTAGGAGTAGCTCCCTCAACACCTGGTAAAGAGTCACGCGCAACCCTTCACTCAGAGAAAGGGAAGCGTACCTTGTCCTAACATTCACTTCAAGGCCATGTTCATGATAAAAACGCTCCCCGAGGCTTTCCACTGCAGCCTCTAAACCAACTTCATAAAGAAGCGGTGGGCTTATCTGAAAAATCAGGGACCGGACCTGCTGAATAGATTCATCAGTAAGCTTAATAATTTCATCTATAAGCGCAGCGGCTGAACGCCCTTCCAACTCTTCAGACAGCCTCTTCAGTCGGATTTTTGATAGGATCAGTGATTGGCCGATCATATCATGTAGGTCGCCGGAGATTCGCTTCCGTTCCATCTCCTCAGCATGAAACAAGTTATCTGCCAGTAGCTTCAGCTGCTCTTGGTGAGAGAGGATCAGACGCTCATTTCTCTTCCGCTCCGTGATATCGAACAAGGTAGAACGGCACATCTTGAAATTACCATTATCATCATATACAGCAGAGCCGTTCAACAAGACGGTAATGACGTTGCCGTCCTTGCAAACCAAGTCCAGTTCCCTGTCCTTGATCCACCCTCTCTCTTTGAACGTCTGAAACCTTTCTACATATCCATTTCGGCACTCAGGAGTCATGATGTCTGACAGCCTGGCATGGCCAACAAGTTCTTCGCGGGCATAACCAAGCCATGACAGTTCAGTATCATTAATGGCAACAATATAGCCATCGCCGTCAACGGAATGATAGCCGCATGGAGCATTATGGTAAAGATCACTGATCTCTTCGAGCTTGTCTTGCAGCATTAAATCAGTTTTTTTAGTTTCGGTAATATCGAAACAGATACCGACATAGCCATTAAACTGTCCATCAACAGTCAGCAGTCTCCCGACATCGTGAATCCATCGATACTCGCCATCATAGCGTCTGAGTCGGTATTCGATGTCAAATGATCGGCGGGCATGAAATGCAGAGAGATAGTCAGAAAGGCACTTCTCTAAATCATCGGGATGAACCCCTTCGGCCCAGCCATCACCAAGCTCCTGCTCCAGTGTACGCCCGGTAAAAGCAAGCCAGTTAAGGTTAAAGAAATTACATTTGCCATCTATGCCGGATCGCCATACTAATGCAGGAAATTCATTCAGCAGGCAATGATAACTCGAGCTGTTGGAGCCCCCACAGGGCAGGTGGGGCGTATTTGAAGTTAAAAAGGGCTTTGCAGCAGCAACATCACGATCCCGGAGTATTCTGATCAACTCGGCCTTGGTCAGCTTTTCATACTGCATAAGAAGATCACCTTATTTAGGTACTCAAACTAAAACGCCACGATTTCCCGTGGCGTTGAAGTATAACACTAAATCTTACGCTGAACATTCAATTCTTCTAGGCAGCAGCCTGGTTGCCTCCGCCCTGCATCGATTCGATCTCGTCAAAGGTGAAGACCTTGTCGATGTTGAGGATCATGATGAAGGTCTCGTTGTGTTTGCCCATCCCCACCAGAAACTCGGTGTTGAGCTTGGTCCCGATCCGCGGCGCCGGCTCGATCTGCTCCGGCTCCAGCTCCAGTACTTCCTGCACTGAATCTGCCAAGGCTCCGACTATGGAGGTGTCGCCGTCCAGAACGATCTCCATGACGATGATGCAGGTGTTGACGGTCTTTTCCGTGGCACTCATCCCGAATTTCAACCGCATGTCGACTACCGGCACGACGCTACCCCGGAGATTGATAACACCCCGCATGAAGTCGGGCGTCTGCGGTACTTTGGTAACGGTGGTAAAATCCAGGATCTCTCTTACTTTGGCGACGTTGACTGCAAATACTTCTTCGCCTAGTTTGAAGGTGAGACACTGCATGGTTTCTGTTATCCCGGCTATGCTCATATACCCCTCCAATAATCGCCTTAGTATTTCTCAAATTCAGTATCAAGATGGTCTTTCCCCAGATTCAGCCCAAAGCCGCTGTCGTTGACAGTCATCTTTTTCGGGGCATTGGCCACCAGCTGCTTGGGCTTGGCTTTTTCAACCGGGTGAGGCTGTGACTGCAGCTGTGGTTGCCTTTGGTTGCCCCTTACATCGGCCATGTCGAGTTTGAAGAACCCTATGGAGTTGATCAGCTGGTCGGCCTGGCTGGAGAGACCGGTGGCAGT
>NZ_JAHCVJ010000018.1 GCF_018476885.1 Geoanaerobacter pelophilus | reverse complement strand
CCGGAAGTCTGGTCGTGATAGCTACTATTTATGCTGCCGTCACTGTTGGCTTCCCAGTGACACTGATAACAGTCGGCTGTGGTGACCGGCCGGCCTTGGATATGGTGAGACTGGGCAGTGAACTGGCCGGCAGCACCGATTCGTTTAGGTGCAGCAGCCGGCACAGCGCCGGTATGGCAGCCGACGCAATCGCCACCTTCGACAGCACCGTTGATATGCAGGCCAAGACCGGCAGCAGTCAAGGTGCCATTGGCATTGAAGTGTTTATGACAGTTACTGCAGTTTGAACCGACAGCGGTTGTAAGGTTCTGGCTGGCAGTGTAGGCCGCATAAGCCGCTACAGCGGTATGAGCTGCGGACCGCGGCGGGAAGCCATGGCA
The DNA here is from genome assembly GCF_018476885.1 of Geoanaerobacter pelophilus. NCBI lineage: Bacteria > Pseudomonadati > Thermodesulfobacteriota > Desulfuromonadia > Geobacterales > Geobacteraceae > Geoanaerobacter > Geoanaerobacter pelophilus. The sequence continues at coordinate 7,999 of NZ_JAHCVJ010000018.1, read as the reverse complement.
CGCTCCACAATCAGCTGCAGTCGGAGAAACTGCATGATTTGCGGAGAGGAACGGCGTTGCCCAACGTGGGGCTTTGACGATTGCAGCGAGCTTGGCTCCGGTAGCCTTGCTGTTCGAAGCGAGTTTCGATCCATGGCAGTAGGTAGTGGCACAGCTGTTGGTAGCTGAGCTGTAGGTTGCCTGGATAGTCCCGGCGAGTCCAAGAGCGAGTGAACCAGCCGGATAAGTGGGAGATGAAGACCCGTTCAGATGGCCGGCGGCCGTTACTGTTGCAGGCATGAGATGGCAGTCTTTACAGTTGGCGGACCGGCTGATCCTGTTGCCGTTGGAGCTCAGGTGGTTGAAGTGGGCCCCGACTTTGGCATTTGCGTTGCTCGTTACCTGAACCGGGTAGGATGTGGAATAGAAAGTACCGCTAGCCGTACCATGGCATTTGGCGCAGGTTACCGTAGTGGACCAGAGTGTACCGCCCCAGGTTACGGTACCTGAACCGTGGCAGTTGGTGCTGGAGCAAGTACTGTATGGCGTGTTCAACGAGAAGGATGTTCCGCTGTTGTAGCTGCTCCCGGCTCCGGCCCCGGTGAAGCTGATATTCATCTTGTTGTCGATGTGAGTGAGGAAAGACACTGTTGTGGCGCTGTAGCCGGTGCCGTGGCATACGCTGCAGCCATAGGCTGCCCCGCCGGCCTGGGTGTGCTTTACGTGGCTGCCAGTGGCTGATGCGTTGACCGACATATCGAAATGGCATTTGTCGCAGTTCGAGGTTTTAGTCCCGTTCCAGGCAAAGGTTGACGTCTTGGGTGCCCCGTTGCGGCCGTCCTGGTGGCAGCTGTTCTGGCCACAGGTACCGTTAGTATAGGCATAACCGAGGGTATCATTGGCTGCGGTGCCGGCTGTGTAGGTCCAACCACCGGCCAATGCGATGTTATTGGCGGAGTTATCATGGTTGGATTCGGTAGCGCCATGGCAGTTCTTGCAGGCAAAGGCATATGCCGTTGCAGTGTGGCGGTTGCTGCCGGTGTAGTGACGGAACACCGAGGTGCGGTTGTAGTGGATGGCATGGCCGGCGCTGGCACTCACCGAGAGATTGCCGTTGTTGTTCCCGCCATGGCAGCCGTTACAGCCGGAGACCACGCCCCGGTATGCTTCTCCGTTGTAGGCAGTGTCCATACTATGTTTATGGCAGGTAGTACAGAGAGCGGTCGAACGGTGGCTGTCAGATGAATTGTCGGTGTAGTGAACCATCTTGTTCGGATCGTCAACCTTGTAGGTGTGACAGACGTTGCAGACACCGTTGAACGGCGCGGTGGTCTTAGCAAAATCTCCGGCTGCAGCCCGGGCGATGAACCGTACCGACGTAGCGTTCGTAAATGCCGAGGGTACACCGGTAGTGGCATCGGACGCCTTGGCCGGTCGCTTCTGCACCATCGCAATAGGCCCGGCATTGGCTGTCGTGCGATCACCATGGCCATCATGACAGTCCCAACAGAACTGGCCACCGTTGAGGCTTGCCGAATGCTTATTGTAGTAGTGGGTCTTGTCCACTCGCTTCCGCGCAGATTTTGTCGAATAAGCAGCGAATGGCTCTACCCCTTTGGCTCCGGTGGCATGGCAGGCAAGGCAGACGCCGTTCTTGCCATAAACCGGATCGTTGAAGTTTCTGAGCCGCATCGGGTTGGCGACATTGCCGTGAGGCACGGCATCATACTCATGGCAGTAGAGGCACTGATCCCCGGTCGCACCGGCAACGCGGGCCGCCGTGGAGAACCCGGCAAACGGGTTGCCGGTGACATCATAGGTACCGCTCTGCTTGCCATGGCCGGAGTAGCTCCACTCGGCACGGCCGATCTTGGCCATAGTGCTGTTGTTGAACCCGTAGTTGACCACATCGTTGTTGGCGAAATGGCAGTCACCGCACTTGTTGGAAGCCCCCCAGACAAAGACCTTGTTCAGTGCTCCGCCGTGACAGTAGACATTGGTACAGGAAGATTTGGTGGTCGGCGGACTCGTAGACGCCGTAGCGGTGAAGTTGACCGCCTGACCGATGAAAGTACGCGAGGTATTCGGGTTGATATTGTAAGCCTTGTTGACATGGTTCACCACATTAGTAATGGTCGTACCATTGCTTGTGACATTGTAGTGGCAGTAGTCGCAACTGAAACCCCACGGCTCGCCATGGTGCTTCGGATGACTGTTGGCCTTGCCATTGGTGCCGTTGGCATATGAAGGCCCGGTGGTAGTCCCGCCGGCATGACAGCTGTTACATTGGGTCGGAGTCGGATTGTTTCCTCCCCAGGAGATAAAGCCGGTGGAGTAGTCGGTGAATGATCGGCCCTGTCCATGGCAATAGCCGTTTTTGCATTGCTGGGTGTCAGGGTTCCATTTGAATGCGCCGGTCCCTACAGCCGTGCTGACCGAGATATTCCTAAAGCCGTTAGGGTGGAGGCGACGTGATCTGAGAGTTGTATTGTTGCTGGCCGTCGAGTAGTGACAGGCGGCGCAGGTAACAGTGGTGTTGCCGTTATAGGCAGTACCGTGTTTGTCGTGGGCCTTAGACCAGGTTGTTGTCGCCGGGTCGTCACCGGACTTGTTGTGGCAGTTGCCGCAGCTGGCGGTTACTTTGGCCCAGCGCATGACTGCCTTGGGATCGCCACCCCGACCGTCTGAGTGACAATAAGTATTGCAATTGGTCCCTCTGGAGAACATATAGCCGGCGCCATCTCTGCCAAGGCCGCTCATCCCTCTGAATACCGTCTCACTGCGGTTGGCACCGGCAGGAACGGTAAACGGAAGACGAAGCACAACCTCGGCTGCCGAACCGTTAGCTGCTGCCGGGCCGTTGACATGGTGAAGCCGCTGTTCAGCCACTCCACCCCAACCCTCGTGGCAGGTGCCGCAACCGAAGATATTGCCGGTGGTTCCGGATCGGTTGTCGTTGAGCCAGCCATTGGCAGCAGATGCGTTGGTGGTCGTATAGTAATGCTTGCCATGGCTGGAGGATAAGCCATAAGTAGCCGAGCGGCTGGCAGCGTGGCAACTGCCGCAGGTATTGGAGCCGGTCAACCAGTTCTGGGGCCGCCAGGCATGACACCAGGTGTTATTGCAGGTATTGGTGCCCTTGGTCCAGTTGCCGGAGAAGTTACCCATCTTCAGGAAGGTAACATCCAGCGCCTTGTTGATGTGCTTGACATCGGTGCCGTTGAAGATCGACTGACCATCGGCGGCAACGGTCTGCGAGTGACAGTCGTTGCAGGTGAGGCGCACGTGCGGAATAGTGCCCGAATCGGTGACATGGTTGGTATGCCGGCCGCTGGAGACCGTCGAATTATTGCCGAAGATCCCTTTGTGACAGTAATCGCAATTGATTGTGCCTTCGTCAGTGGAAGACATGGCACTCCAGGTCTTGGGCGGATTCTTGAAGAGCCCGGCGCCATTAGAGTGGCAATAGGTGGTGCATTTGAGAGCCGGATCAAAGGCCAGTGTACCGGTGCCGTCGGCACGAGGCCCCCAAGCTACGTTTTTAGAACCATTGATGTGGTTTGCCTTGGTGCTGATTGAGGTATCACCCCGGAAAACGGTGTTGAAGTGGCATTCGTAACACTGGAAGTTGAAGTTCTTGAATCGGCCGGCATCGTTATGAACATGCGCCCGGTGGCCGTTAGTATCAATCGGGTTGACTGACGCCACATTGCCGCCATGACATGACACGCATTTGCCGTCCAGAGTACCGCCTTCCCACGATGGGGAATTGGAGGGGTGACAGTAAACATTGGCACAGGTATCGCCATTATAGCTAAGCGAGCCGGCAACGCTGTTGCCGGTTACGTTTACGAAGCCGTTGGGATGCCGATCGCGGCGGTTTGCAATCAGGGTGTTGTTGCCAGATGCCGTGCCCGCATGGCAGGAGTTGCAGGTAACAGAAGAGATATTGCTGTTAAGATGGCCGCTGTGCGCCCCGGACCATGATGGTGATGCGTCGCCGGCCTTGTTGTGGCAGTCTCCGCAAGACATGGTTGTGGATGACCAGGAAGCTGTTGTCTTGGGAGCCCCTCCCTTGCCGTCAGAATGGCAATAGGTGGAACAGGTGGTTCCCGATGAGAACTGGAACCCTCTGCCATCGGTATTGATCGGTGCAGCTCCCCGATTTACGGCGTTGGACAGGTTTGCTCCCGGTTTATTCACGCTGAAAGGCAGGTTGATAACCGTTACCGTCTCAGCAGCCGTACCGTTGGCAGTAGCTCCGTTCACATGGGTGGTTGCCGGATCTGTAGGGTGACAGACCCCGCAGGTGAACACATTGGTGGCCACTGAACGGTTCTGCACCGCCCAGCCGTCAGCTGCTGCGTTGGTTGGAGGGGTCGCAGTGTTGTAGTGTTTGAGATGGGCTTTGGAAAGCCCGGAGTTGTCCACACCGCTGGTGTAGTTGCTTGCCCGGTGGCACCCTTCACAGTTGAGAATTGTCGCATTGGTCCAAGTGACGGTCTGCTGGCCGTGACAATAGCTGTTCGCACAGGTTGCAGATGACTTGGTCCAGGCGCCGGAGAGGTTGGCGAACTTTTTCATGTTCACGTCGAGCGATTTGTTGATATGCCTTCCGGCAGACCCGCCAGCTATGGCAGTCCCATCGCTGGAAACCGTTCTAACATGACAGGCAGCGCATGTTACAGGGGCATGAGGAACCGGACGGCCAATGTTGCCGATATGGTTCCGGTGCCGGTTGGATGAAACTGCGTCAAACTGACCATTCTGGCCGCCATGGCAGAAGTTGCACTGGGCAGTGCCTTCCTGGCCGTCAGTGGTCCCAGTCCACGACTGGGCAGGGGTCTTAAAGGCGCCTTGGCCGTTGGAGTGACAGTAGATGTTGGCGCAGCTCCCACTGTATGCCTGACCGCCGGTAGCTTTCGGGCCCCAACTGACATCTTTTGCCGTATTGACATGCAAGGTTCTGTCTGAGACAGAGGTATCGCTGGTCACTACTGCACTGTGGCACTCGGCGCAACCATAGGCAATCCCGTTGTATGCCGCACTCTCGTTCTTTACATGGGCTTTGTGGGCATTATGGGTAATCGGCGAAGTCGACAGGGCATTGCCCCCATGGCAGCCGACACAACCACTGAAACCGGAGGCATTTCCCCAGGTAGGAGACACGACATTAGCCGGGCCGCCGGCCCCATTGCTATGACAATAGACATTGGCGCATTGGCCCCATGCAGCCGGATCGCTGGGAGCAAGGTCGTCGGTAGTGCCTTTGTAAGCACCGCGATAAGTTGCGGTTGCGCCGATCCGCTGGTCGGCAGTGTCAAGTTCCCAGCGAAGATTGCCCTGAACATGAGAATTATCGGTATAGCCAGTAGCAGGATGGCATTTTTCGCAGGCAATCTGATAGTTGCCCGATGCCGTGGATTTGGCGTGAATCACATGGTTGGCGGTAGTCGGAGGATTTGCCGCCGAGGCGCCGTGGCAGCTGCCGCAGGTAGACTGCTTGTGTGACGTCCAAGACCAGAAGGTAACATTGCCGCCGGTGAGAGGCGGTTTGACGGTGGTCCCACCCGTAACAACGCCACCGCCATGACAATAGACGTTGGAACAGAGATTGGCGCCGACGTAGGCGGTGGAAACCGAGGCAATGGTGGTGTTCGGTGTGCTTGCTACCGTTGCATAGCCGCGGTTAGCCCCTGAATAAGGTTTGAAAGTGCCGCTGGTAACCTTGCCGCCAAATCCGAAGAAACCTAACTGGATGGTATTGGACAGGCTCGGCATCCTGGTGCTGCCGTCGGAGATATAATGACAGGTATCGCAGACCAGCTCATGCTTTGCATGTTCGCGGTGTGCGCCGGCATTACCCGGCGGCAATGCCCTGCTTGGACGTGGGGTGCCGACCATCCCGGAGTAGCCGCCAAGGGTCGCCGAAGTTGGCGGATTGCCGTGACAACCGCCGCAGGCAGCCTTGAAACCGGTATTGTGTGAATGACAGGTGGTGCAAACTGCCTTTGGCGACGGATGATTCCGGTTGGCCGGAAGGGTCCTGCCGGAATCGGCGTTGTGAAAGAGCGTCTGACTGTGACAAACTTCGCAGATCCGGGATGAAGTATTGTGGGTGGTGCTGTCATCACCCATGCTGGTGACGTTTTTGAAGACAACCTGCGCCGATAGCTGCCCGTTCGGCAAGGTATGAGTAGTCGAGGTATTATTCATGACCGAAATAGTCTTGCGAATATTCTTTATGTTCTTCGCATTCGGCTCGTGACATGTTGCGCAGGTGAAATTACCGTACCGTCCCCCTGGGATGCCCCAGCCTCCCGGCCACTTTGTTGAGCCGGTGTCCTTGCTGTTATGCATCAGGTCGGCTGCCCCGACCGAAGATGCAGCAAGGATAACTATCGTCAGAAGCGTCGCGCCAAAGGCAGCACAGCACTTCTTCAATATTGATTCCCGGCTCTGGGGGGTGTTCTTAAGCTTAACCATGGTATCTTCACCTTTTCTTGCGAGTGTTATCTTTATCATTATGAGCCTCATGCCGCCGCTACTGGTTGGCGTGGCAACTGTTGCACTTGAGCTTCTTGCCCCAGGTTATTCCAGGCTGCGTTACATGGCATGCTGTCAGACAAGACTTATCGTCCTGATTCCAGCCAAGTGGCGTCAACGTAGCGGAATCATAGTCATCAACACCCTTGTATCCGCCAGGTCGTGACCACCCGAGGGCATTGGCGTTGTTCTTCAGCTGGGCCTTGGTTTTGAGGGTAATGCCCTGGAGTGCGACATCCTTTTTACCATTGATATGCAGCCTGGTGCCGATGATGTTACCGGACTGCAATTTGGTGCGGGTGCTTGCATTGTGGCATTTCGAGCAGTTGAAAGCGCTGGAAGTGCTGTACATGGCATAAGTATCGACCTTAAGCTGATCCGGATCAACAATGCCGTCATGACAGATCACGCAGGAAATGGTTGTTGCCACTCCAGACCTGCCGTGGGCAACATTGCCGTTAGAGGAGAACCCGAGGAAGCCGTTCCCGTTGTTACCCACATAGGTACTATTGAAATGGATCCCCACCATATGACCTGATTCCTCTACCGGTAACGAGCCGTTATCGCCAAGCGAGCTCTGGGCAACATAGTGCGACTGGCCCTCATACTGCGGCGGGTTGTCGTGGCACATGCCGCAACGATTGGCGGTTGAACCGGCAGCACTGTACCAGTCAGGCGTGGTCTTGAAGTTGTTCTCGGCCTGAACTGTGGACTTGCCGCTGCTGTGGCAGTAAACCATGGAGCAGGTCACGCTGACTTTGGTGGTGCCGCTGATGCCACTGCCGGGGGCGTTGATAAAGTCGGCCGTGGCGTTGTTGAGGCCGGCCAGAGAACTCCTGCCGAGCTTGTCCTTGTTGATGGTGACATCAATATGGCCGTCCTGATGATGACCGACATCGGTCGGGTGACAGTTGGCGCAGCCGATCCGGTACTTGCCGTTGTCCGACTTGATGGCGGTGTAGTTGTACATGGTCACCAGACCGCTGGTGATCATGTCGCTGATATGGGTGCTGTGCACGCCCGGCTTGGTAGTCAGATCACCGTGGCAGGTGGCGCAGCCGGCGTGGGAGCCCCACTGGATGGAGGTACCGGAACCATGGCAGGATACACTGCTGCAGCTCTTGGTGCCAGGGTCGTAGCTGCCGGTCTTGCCATTGCCAATCTTAACGCTAGGGCTACCGTTGATGTGCAGGCCGCTGTCGTTGATGGCTCCGGCTGCCGTGACCGAGTCTACGTGGCAGTTGGCACAGGTGGACAGTCCGGCACCTACATGGCTGCCGCTGTGGCTGTTGGCCCTGACTGCGCCCGGCCCATCGTTCTTATAGTTAGGCTCGCCAACATTGCTGGTGAAGTAGCCGGCCTGGCTGTCGTTACCGTGGCACCCTTTGCAATCGCCAAAGACTACGGAGGAGTTCCAGCCGCTGCCGGCGGTGAACGGCGCGTTCTGACGCCCTTTGCCGTCGCTGTGGCAGTA
>NZ_JAHCVJ010000017.1 GCF_018476885.1 Geoanaerobacter pelophilus | reverse complement strand
CCGGCTGTCACGGCAACAACGCCGGAAGCTCGCTGGCAATAGCCTCCGGCAAGCATGGTGCCCACATCAACAACCCTTTGATCGGCAGCAACTACAACTGCAGCGAATGTCACGCCCTCACCATAACCTCAGATGAGCGGACCTTTGCCAATGCGGCGTTGCACGGCAATAGCTACTACGACTACTCCGGCAACAGGGCCGGGAGCAGCACCAGTTATGATAGAGTTACAGGTTCCTGCAGCGCCACTTACTGCCACAGCGACGGCAAGGGAAGGCGCAATGCTCCGTTCACCCTGGCCACCGGCTGGAAATCCGGGGCAACGCTGGGCTGCAACGGCTGTCACGGCAACGATGCGACCCTCGGACACTTCTCCAGCGTAGCCGGCGAACCGAACTACCAAAACGAAGGGATCGGCAGCATCCGGGCCAACAGCCACCGGAAACACAGCGATGCCGGTCCTGGGACCTGCGTATCGTGCCACAGTGACGTAACTCTGACCGGGTTCAGTATCCTGAGCGGCAGCCTGAAGCACACCAACCGGCAGATCGACATCAAGAAGGGCGGAATTGCCGACTTTGTCTGGAACCAGACCGACAAGAGCTGCTCTGGTATTGCCTGCCACTTCAACAAGAACGCCACCTGGGGCCAGACCCTTGACTGTAACTCCTGCCATGGGGTGGATGTCGCAACACTCACCACCAACAAGCATACCGCGCATCTCAGTACGACATTCAACATGTCGCTCGGCACGGCACGCAGCTGTCCAGACTGTCATGCCAAGACCGTCAGCAGCAACAGCACCATTAGCGGCCCAGTCTTCCATGCCAACGGCTTTGCCGATTATTCGGGAACAAAAGCCGGCCAATACAGCAACGCTACCGGGGCATGCGCCAATGTTTACTGTCACAGCGACGGCAAGGGGAGATATAACGTACCGTTTGACGCTAGCAACGGCTGGAGGTCAGCATTCACAATTCCGGACTGCAAAGGGTGCCACGGCAACGATTCCGACCCCGCATTCTCCAGCAGCGCCGGAGAACCCAACTATAGCAACGAAGGGGCCGGGTTGATCCGCAGTAACAGCCATTTCACCCACACCACCAAGCTTGCTCTCAAGAGCGCCGCGGCCTGCGATTACTGCCATACCGACACGGTCACCTCCGATGGTCTGGCTGCCAAGTCCGGTGGCCTGCACCTGAGCGGCGGGATCAATGTCGTCTTCAACCAGGCCAAGGCAGGGAGCGGGAATTACGACTACCAGAATCGCACCTGCAACAACACCTCCTGTCACAGCGGCTCAGTGCCGAAATGGGGCGATGCCGGCAGCGTCGGCTGTAACACCTGCCACGGCGGCGATGCCCTGACCCTGTCCAGCAAGAAACACTCGGCCCATATCTCAACAACGGCCAATCCATCGCTCGGCACCGAGATCGGCTGCTTTGAATGTCATGCCAAGACGGTTGACCGTAATAGGGGCATTGTCGATCAAGCGGTCCATATCAACTCGGTATTGGGGGATTATTCGGGGCTGAGGGCCGGGACCTACAGCTTCGCTTCAGGAGTCTGCAGCAACAGCTACTGCCACAGCGACGGCAAAGGACGGCAAAACGTCCCATTCACTGAAGGAAACGGCTGGAACTCCGCGGCAGCATATCCTGATTGTACTGGTTGCCATGGCAACGATGCGACCCTCGGCCATTTCTCCAGTGTCGCCGGCGAACCGAACTATTTCAATGGCGGCCGTGGCGTTAGCCGGGCCAACAGCCACCAGAAGCATGTGGGGGGGGCCGGGGCAGCAACCTGCGTTGTTTGCCATAGCGAGACCGTGACTGTTGCCGGTAACGGGATCAGCGCCGGAAGTGTGAAGCATATCAACAGCACCCTGGACGTGAAGCAGGGGGGCACCGCTTCCTTTGGCTGGACCGGTGACAGCAGGACCTGCAGCACCATAAACTGCCATTTCAACAAGGATGCTGTCTGGGGAGACACGCTTGACTGCAACGGTTGTCACGCCAGTGATTCATCGTCATTAACCACCGGAAAGCACGGGGCACACCTCTCGACTGTCTCCAACCCGTCGCTTGGCACAGCCATCGGCTGTTTCGAGTGCCATGCCAAGACCATGAACAGCGATAATCTCACGATCAGCAATCCGGAGGTGCATATCAACGGTGTGATGGGTGACTACTCCGGCACCCGGGCCGGTCAGTACAGTGCTATCACCGGCAGTTGCGCCAACAGCTACTGCCACAGCGACGGCAAGGGGAAACAGAACGTACCGTTCGATCCGACCAACGGCTGGAAATCGGCAGCTGTCTATGCCGATTGCGCCGGTTGCCACGGCAACGACGTCACCCCGGCATTCACCAGCAACGCCGGGGAACCGAACTATGCCAATGAAGGAGCCGGCCTGTTCCGCGCCAACAGCCACCGGTCGCATACCACCAAGCTCCCTTTCAAGAACGCCGCAGCCTGCGATTACTGCCATACCGATACGGTCACCACCGACGGTCTCGCCACCAAGACCGGCAGCCTGCACTTGAGCGGCGGCATCAACGTCGTCTTTAATCAGTCCAAGTCCGGCAATGGCAGCTACGACTACCAGAACCGCACCTGCACCAACACTTCCTGTCATAGCGGTGCCGAACCGAAGTGGGGCGATGCCTCGTCCGCCGGCTGCATCCTCTGCCACGGCAACCTGACCAGCAAGCCGGGATTCCATAGCATCCATATCGGCAACCTGATCAGCGACGGGCTCGTGACCTTCTACGCCTATACCGCCAACCGGTCCGACCTGACGACCTACCGGATCGGCTGCGCCAACTGCCACCCCTCCGTGGAAGAGGGCAATCACCGGAACGGCCGGATCGACCTGAGCCTCAACCGCGACAAGCTTGGTGCTGGCTTCCTCAACCGGCTCAATCTTGCCACGGCAGACGGGCTCAATATTACCGGGAGCGGCATCGAAGGGACCACCGGGGCGAGCATCAGCTGCAAACTGGCTTACTGTCACAGCAACGGCAGGTCGCAAACCCTTGCACCGACCGATTTCCGGGCAACCCCCAACTGGTACGCCGGCACCAGGACTGCAAACCGCTGTGGCGTTTGCCACGACAATCCGCCACAGTATGCCGGCCAGTCGCACTACGTCGCCCAGAGCAACCAGGGGAACAATGGCAGGCGCCAGCCAACCGAGGCGGGCCATATGATCGGTTTCCATTTCGCCAATACCTACATCGGCAACAACGCCAACGGCTTCCTCGGCTTCTCGTCGAACGGCAACAAGGCCCACGGCAACGCCTTGATGGCCTCCACATTCAGCTGTAATCTCTGCCATGACGGGGTCGTGAGCTCGACCCAGATCGACACCCACGCCATGGCCGGAAAGTCGAGCATTTTCAAATGTGCCAACTGCCATTCGGACTCGACTCCCACCAGGTTGCAGCCCGGCCTGATCGTCGATGCCAGGCGCCACATCAATGGTTACAAGGATGTTGGATTCCCGAGTGTTGCCATCATGAGCAAGGCCCAGCTGGCCAACCCGACGGTCGCCGCAGGTTGGGAACGGTTCGGTGCCTACAAGGCAGCAGGATCGTATGATTATATGAATCTCGGGAACTCCAGCTGGGATCCTGTCACCAAGAGCTGCGCCACGGCCTGCCACTTCAACAGACCGGTGACCTGGGGCTCGAACCAGGTCGAATGTGCCAGCTGTCATTATGACGACTGAGGGTGGGGCTCGCGATGGGACACAAAATCTTCTGCAAGGGTGAATCCGCCATGAAACATAGCTTCAGCACTGAGATCCGGAGGAAAACGATGCGGGTAACCGGGAAATTGCTCTTCCTTGCCCTGGTGATGATCATGTTGCCGGTAACGGTCAATGCCGCCCGGTTGATGCATAACAGCACGGATCTCAATTCCGGAAAATGGCCGCAGGGTTGGGGGATCGACGGGGGCAAGTACGGCAGATTCACCTGCGCCACCTGCCATGAGCCGAACAATAGCGCCAATGCCAAAAATATCGCCCGAACCATCAATTCGATGGACGGCGACCTGCTCCCCAACGGGGCGGATACGGTCACCGTCGTTTATGTCAATGCCACCGGCATGGGAGACGACAGCAGCAGGCACAACCGCTCGAACCGGGTCTGCCAGGTCTGTCACAGCAGGACCAAATACCACAATTACAGCAGCGGCAACAATTACGGCGGTTTGAATCACCCGAACCCGAAAGATGCCTGTACCAACTGCCACTCCCATAAGACCGGTTTCCGGGCTAGTTGCGAAAACTGCCACGGTAATCCGCCAACGGTCAACACCCTTGGCGGGCCGAACGGTTTCGCCAACAACCCCAGACCGACCAATGCGACCGATCTCTCCTCATCCGGCAGCCATGCGGCGCATGTGACCGACCGGAAGCTGGGATGCACTACCTGCCATTCCGGAAATACCATGCCGGCAGTCAGCAATACAATCCAGATGGGGTTCAACGGCTATGGTGGCAAGGTAACCTCGGGCGCATACCTCGGTTACTCTGCTATCGGCAGCAGCCGATTCGTTTCCAGTAGCCCCGGCACAGCTATCCTGCCGTCGGCGGGCAGCTACGCCAGTGCCAACCTGTGCGCCAATCTCTACTGCCACGGCGGCGGCACCTCGTCCAAGGCACCTCTTACCGGCGGGACTGTTGCGGCACCGGCCTGGATGATTGTTGACGGGAGTCAAGACGCCTGCGGCGCCTGTCACGGTACCACCGCGGCAACCGTGCCCGCTACCGGCTCCCATGTTAGACATGCGGGGAATGCCGCCGGCAGCTACGCCATGCTCTGCAGTACTTGTCACCGTGTGACCAGTAACAGCCATGTGAACGGTTCAGTGGAATGGCGGCTCAACAGCAGCGACAGCCGCATTGGTACAGCCGCGACCTACCGGGGTTTTTCCTCTGGCGGGACCAACGACCTGGGGCCGAGCGACAGCTTTGGCCAATGCGCCAATCTCTATTGTCACAGCAACGGCCTGGCTGGCGGAGAAAACATAACCACTGCGCCGACCTGGGGTGACAACAGCGGTTTTAGCGGCTGTGTGGGGTGTCATGGTGGCAATGCTGCCTCAGCAGCCCCGATGACAAGCAAAGGACACCGGGCGCATATCAACAACAGCAGCCTGCACTTCACTGGGTTTAACTTCAGATGCAACGAATGCCACGCCAGCATGGTAGACGGCAGCGACCGGACGATTACGAGCAGTACGCTTCATGTCAATAAGGCACCGGATGTCAATTGGGGCACCAGGTCCAACGGTGGTCTTGATTACACCGGCAGTTGCGCCAACGTCTACTGCCACTCCAACGGCGCCGGGGTTTACAAGACCCCGCCCAAGGGGTGGAACGTCATGACCGAGGCGGACATGGGGACAATCAGCTGCAACTACTGTCACGGCGGCCTGGCCGGAGAGTTTGCCGCAGTATCGAGCAGCCGGCACCGCAACCATATCAATGCCGGGCCGCTGCCGCACCGGCCGGCGACCTGCAACGACTGCCACTCCATGACCGTGGCCGAGAACGGTATCTCGATCTACGGCACCGGCATTACCAGCATGCATATTAACCGGACCCTTGACGTCAGCTTCCTGAAGATGGCCAACTTCTCCGGCACCTGGACCAAGAGCACTACCCGCTGCAGCGCCACCTGGTGCCATGCGACCAACAACCCGAGGTGGACCACCACCACGCTCAATAACTGCGGGAGCTGCCACTACGCCAGTAACGCCGCCAGCGGCCTATCGGCGGCTCATGTCAAACACTACAACAGTGCCACCGCTCCTGCCAACACCAGCGAAGTGGGGTGGGGCAATAGCAACGGTTCTATCACCAGCGCCAATGTCTTCATGTGTGGGGTCTGCCACCCCGGCAATCCGACGGTTACCCACTTGAATGGCCCGGCTGACAACAGCAATGGGCGGGCTGCCGAGCTTGGCCTGCGGCTGCCGTTCGCCGTAAGGAGCAGCGCCCGGATTGCCAACAGCGTCACCCCCGGGGTCACTCCCATACTTCAGGACAGCCGGGGCTATCAGTATTCCAGCGGCACCACCTGCACCACCTATTGCCACTCCGACGGCAAGGGTGGGGCGCCGGTCCTGACTACCTTCACCTGGAATGGCACCCTGAGTTGCGGGGCCTGTCACAACAAGTCTGACGACACGGTGTTCAAGTGGTCCGGAGCGCATACCAAACATGTCAAGACCGCCATATCGAGCAGCATCACCTGCAATGCCTGCCATGCGCCGTCGGCATCGAGCAACACGGTGGTCAGTGACCGGCGCAAGCACCCCAACGGCTTTGTTAACCTGTCCGGAAACAGCGTGGCCGGGGCCTTCCGCTGGGATAACGCTATCGGCCGATGTAGCAACATCCGCTGTCACGGCAGCGGTAAAACCCCGCTCTGGACCGAGACCTTTCCCACTACCTGCACTGGCTGCCATGGCGGAAATGCATCTGCAGTCCCGCCGATAGAAACCAAAGGGCACTCGGCCCATATCAATAACACAAGTGGCCCATACTACGGCTTCGACTTCCGCTGCAGCGAATGTCACTACAAGACCGTGGCAGCAACCAATGACGCTGCCCTAAAAAACTACTCCGGAATCAAATATCATATCGATGGCACTGCCAGTGTCGCCTGGGGTGCCAAGGCGTCCACGACTGGAGCTCTGGCCTATAATCCGGCCCAGAAATGCGTCACCTACTGTCATTCCAACGGTGCCGGGGTGTTCAAGAACCCGCCCAAGACCTGGAACGCCATGTCAGGTGCCGATGAAGGGACCATTCAGTGCGATTACTGTCACAAAGGTATTTTCGGCAATAACTCGACGGTTTCCAGCGGTCGCCATACCAACCATCTGTACGGCACCACTTACAGCGCCAACATTCCGCACAAGCCGGCAACCTGCAACGAATGTCATTCCAACACTGTTGCCAGTGACGGCCATTCGATCTACAACGGCACTAATGTCAAGCATATCAATAAACAGCTGGACGTTTCCTTTCTGAAGATGGGGAACTTCTCCGGCAGCTGGACCAAGAGCACCAACACTTGCAGTATGACCTGGTGTCATGGCGAGCGCCCGACACTCTGGACGACCACGACCCTGCAGACCTGCGGCACCTGCCACGAAGCGAGCAGAACCGCTGCCTTCGGCCTTTCTTCAAGTCATGTCAAACATTACAATTCCACCACTCGTGTAACTGCAGCCAATGGCTGGAACAACGACAACGCCTCCAGCAATTCCGCTAATATCTTCCGGTGCGGGGTCTGTCACCCTGGCAAAGGGACAGAGACTGTCAACCATCTGAACGGCCCGGCTGCGGCCAACGGTTCTGCGGCAGAGATCGAGATCAAGCTGCCGTTCACGGTGCCGTCAGGGGCCAGCCGCTCCGAAAAGGCTACCCGCGGCACCGAAGGGATCAGGGAGGATGCGGCTGGATACTTCTTTTCGCAGGGGACTACCTGTGACACTTACTGCCACTCGGACGGACGGGGCGGGCCACCTAAAGCGACAATGTACTGGGCAAAGGTGACCTCAAGTTGCGGTAATTGCCACAACAAGTCGAGCGACGACCCGGCTACGACCACCTGGACCAAACCGCACGACATCCATGCGATTTCCTATGGCAACGGCGGCACCATCGGCAGCTACAACACGACCACAAACAATACCTTGGTAACCTGTACTGCCTGCCACGCCTCGACCGCAACGAGCAACACCGCCATCAAGACAACCGGAGGGTTCATCCGGCATCCGAACGGCTTCCGCAATATCTCCGCCAGCAGCACGGTTGGGTCAGCTGCTTTCCGCTGGGACCCGGCCAACAACCAGTGCAAGAACGGCTACTGCCACAGCAAGGCCTTTAGTTTCACTGACTATTCCACCTCCTGGATCAAGTGGGACCAATCGCAGGCCCAGATCCATTGCGGTAGCTGCCATACCAGCTATCCGACCGGTCCCGACTATGCCAACGGTTACAAGAATAAAGCGAACAGCCATCCCAAACATGCGGTTTTCTGGGGATTCACTTGCGACTGGTGTCACAGCCAGACCGTTGTCTACCGGAACAACAGCACCGTGATCTCCACGGTACGTAACCATGTGAACAAGAATTACAACGTGGTTGCCAACACCAGCCAGACATTTATCGGCAAGGCCAATACCTTTACTGCCGTCGCCACAACCAGTCCTCCTACTACCAAGACCACCTGCAGCAATGTCAATTGCCATGGCGGCAACCTGAGCAAGGTCTTTGTCTGGGGGGGCACCAACAAGTGCGGGGACTGCCATTTTGCCAGCAACGACACGGTCAATTACACTTTCAAAAATAGCGCCATGGCGATGATCAGCCGGGCGGAATGGAGCTACTCCGGCCACGGCAGGCAGTCCGGCAGCTACGACGGCACCGGCAACCCTTTCGCCGGGTTTTCCACCGCGGCTCGCGTTGCCGGGGCTAATGGCGACCAGTGCCTCTATTGCCATGAATATGATGCCGTGCCTCACGGTAATGCTGCCAACCCGATGCGTCTCAGAAACTTCAATGACCCGAAATACGGCAAGAACGGTGTCTGCCTTGCCTGTCATGCGATCGGTGCCAAGGGGGTCGAACCGTTCAGTGCTTACTCGACCAAGTCCGCCCGCAAGCGGGTAAACAAATATCATTACTACAACAAGCATTCCGCCACGTTGAACGGCGGTCAGTTCTGCTGGGATTGTCACGATGCCCACGGTGATCGGACCAGCAGCAACAGCGGCCCGATTGCCATGGTGCAGAAGAGGCCGGCCAAGGCCTCCGATGCTACGACCGGCGTACCAGTGACATTTACTGCCGCCACCTCGGTACGGTTCATTGCCAGGGCTGCTGCGACTGATTTCGGCCGGACGACGGCGCCGTTCAACACGATCTGCAACGTTTGCCACGACCAGAAGGCGACTGATCCGAACAAGATGGTTCACTTCACCGCTACCGGCACGGACGGCACCCACAATACAACGACTCTGTGTACCGACTGCCACAAGCATGACGCCGACAGCAGCTACGACGGCTTGGCCTACCGCAGTGGTGGCAACTGCAACTCCTGCCATGGGGCCAGCAATGCCGGTCTGCTTTCTGTGGGCACCACAGCGGGGCATGTCATCCACTACAACAGCGCCACGGTCTTTACCCACTACACTGGCAGCAACCGCCACCTGGCCACTGCCTATGCCTTTGCCTGCAAGAACTGCCACGGCAAGGCCATCACCAACCACGAGAACAACGGCAACCTGGCAGACATCAGCATAGCCGAGGGCACCTACAGCTTCGGAACCTATTCCGCTCGCGACAGTCGCGGCTTCAAGTACACCACTGGTGGCAGCTGCGGCCAGAACAGCTGCCACTGGTCCGGCAACAGCCTCGATCCAGCGCCGATCAGCGCCACTGTCACCTGGACCAGTGCCAAGACCGGCAGCTGCGGCGCCTGCCATAACAAGGCCACTGACAGCAGCTTCAAGTGGTCCGGGGCCCACACCAGGCATCTCAAGACCACAACCCTGGCTGTACTGACCTGTGCAGCTTGCCACAATGCCGTTGCCACCGGCAACACCACGCTGCGCGACTTGACACGGCACGCCAACGGGTTCGTTAACGTCTCGGGCAACTTAACTGCCGGGACCTTGAACTGGAACAAGGTGGCTGGGACCTGCAGCAACACCCGGTGCCATGGCGCCGGTAACACCCTGACCTGGACCCAGACTGCCGCCCTCAATTGCGGCAGCTGCCATGGCAACCCGCCTGCCACTGCAACGCACAACAACAAAGCTGCCACCGTTTCCTGTTATGAATGCCACAAACACTTCAACAGCGACGGCACCCTCAACAATCCGTCCCTGCACATCAACGGCACTGTCGAAGGTGGCAGCTGCCTAAGCTGCCATGCCAAGGTTCAAGGGACCCGCGTCGATGTTGTCAACCACTTTGCGGCCCAATCGCACCATATCCAGGGAGCAACGCTCTCCAACGAACTCTGCTACCAGTGTCACTGGGAGGC
>NZ_JAHCVJ010000016.1 GCF_018476885.1 Geoanaerobacter pelophilus | reverse complement strand
ACGAAGGTCTCCGCTTCGCAATCCGTGAAGGTGGCCGCACCGTAGGCGCAGGCGTAGTTAGCTCGATTATCGAATAATAACTGCAGGGCGAGCGGGGAGAATTTTCTCCCCGTATCCCCTTTTGTGAAGGGATTCAAAAGATGAGAGATATCATCACCCTCTCCTGCACCGAGTGCAAGCAGAGAAACTACACGACCACCAAAAACAAAAAGACAACTCCGGAAAAGCTCGAGTTCAGCAAGTACTGCCGCTTTTGCCGCAAGCATACTCCTCATAAGGAAACCAAGTAATACCTAGGTTTAGCTTTAGGATTACAGGCCAGTAGCTCTAACGGCTAGAGCGCCGGTCTCCAAAACCGGATGTTGGGGGTTCGAATCCCTCCTGGCCTGCCACTTTAATCCGTGTGAATGGAGTTGTTCAGTGCTATCAAATGCCAAGAATTTTTTCGAAGAAGTTAAGCTGGAGCTGGGCAAGGTCACATGGCCGACCCGCAAAGAGACTATTGCCACTACCTGGGTAGTTGTCGCAATCGTTTTGATGATATCCCTGTACCTTGGTGCCTGTGATGTTGTTCTAGCCAAGCTTATGCGCCTGATACTGGCCTAAAGGAACGAACTCTCTATGCCGCTTAAATGGTACGGTGTACATACATATTCCGGTTTCGAGAACAGGGTCAAGCTCTCACTTCTGGAGCGGATCAAAAATCTCGGCCTAGAAGAATCATTCGGCGAAATACTCATACCTTCAGAAACCGTCGTTGAACTAAAAAAAGGTGAGAAGAGGACATCGACCCGCAAGTTTTTTCCCGGTTATATCCTCGTAAATATGGATCTGAACGATGAAACCTGGCATGCCGTAAAAGAAACAGCCAGGGTAACAGGTTTTGTCGGTGGCAATAATCCGATGGTCATTCCTGAGGATGAAGTTCAGAAAATAACCCGCAGAATGGAAGAAGGCGCTGAAAAGCCTCGCCCCAAAGTTGAGTTCGAGGTGGGTGAGACCGTAAGAGTTGTTGACGGTCCTTTTCTCAATTTCTCCGGAGTGGTCGAAGATGTCAAGCCTGATAAAGCAAAGCTGCGCGTCATGGTAAGTATCTTTGGCCGGGCAACGCCAGTAGAGTTGGAGTTTATGCAGGTCGAGAAACAGTAGAAATCGCCTACCTCAATATTTTTGATTTGAAGGCAGGAGAGAATAAAAGGAGTAGATCATGGCAAAAAAGATTACCGGATATATTAAGCTTCAGATCCCTGCCGGGAAGGCAAACCCGTCTCCCCCGATCGGACCGGCGCTGGGTCAGCATGGCGTCAACATAATGGAGTTCTGCAAGGCTTTCAACGCAAAGACACAGGGCGACGAGGGTACCATAACTCCAGTCGTTATAACTGTTTATGCCGACAGGTCTTTCAGCTTCATTACCAAGACTCCTCCTGCTCCTGTTCTCATCAAGAAGGCCCTGGGGCTTGCCAGTGGTTCCGCCGTTCCCAACAAAAATAAAGTAGGGAAGCTGACCAAGGCCCAAGTTGAAGAGATCGCTAAGAAAAAAATGCCTGATTTGAATGCAGCAAGTCTTGAAGCTGCAATGCGTACCATAGAAGGCACCGCCCGTAGCATGGGCGTTGACATTGTCTAAAGAATGAGAGGGTGAACTGCAATGCCTACCAAAGCCAAAAAACATAAGACAGCTTTAGCCGCTGTTGATCGCTCAAAAAGCTATCTTCTTAAAGAAGGCGTTGAGCTGTTAAAAAATACTTCATACGCCAAGTTTGATGAAACAGTTGATTTGGCTGTTCGCCTTGGTGTTGATCCGCGACACGCTGACCAGATGGTCAGGGGTGCCGTGGTTCTGCCAAATGGCCTTGGCAAGACCGTCCGCGTTCTTGTCTTTGCAAAAGGCGAGAAGGAAAAAGAAGCCAGAGATGCCGGCGCCGATTACGTAGGCGCAGAAGATCTCGTCGCCAAGATTCAGGAAGGGTGGTTCGATTTCGATACTGCTATCGCGACCCCTGACATGATGGGTGTTGTCGGCAAGATCGGTAAGCTTCTCGGACCGCGCGGTCTGATGCCGAACCCGAAGGTTGGTACAGTAACCTTCGATCTGGCGCGTGCCGTTAACGAGTCTAAGTCGGGTAAAGTTGAATTCCGGGTAGAGAAGGCCGGTATCATCCATGCCCCGGTTGGCAAAGTATCTTTCGATGCGGTAAAGCTCCAGGAAAATATTCTTGCCCTGCTCGATGCTTTAATGAAGGCGAAGCCTTCTGCTGCCAAAGGGACTTACGTCAAAAAGATCAGTCTTTCGACAACAATGGGTCCTGGTCTGCGCATTGACGCCGCAGACGCTGCTGCCCAACTATAATTTTTTGATACAAGCCAAAGTCAAAGACAGCAGGTGCCGGTTATTTCGGTTTAAAAGATAGTCTGCCTGCCGAGACTTGGAAGTAAGTGGCTGCAATTACGCAGTGACTTCTTGACTTTGGCAAGGGTCCGGAAGACCCTTAACACCAAAGAAAGGAGGAAGGCGCTTGAATAAAGATAGTAAAAAACAGGTTGTCGCTGAACTGCATGACAAGCTTGACCGTGCCAAGGCCGTGTTTCTTGCTGACTTTCGTGGCTTGTCAGTTGGCAAAGTCACTGAACTCAGAGATGAGCTTCGTAAGGCTGACGTTGAGTACAGGGTTGTAAAAAACACACTTCTTGAACTTGCCGTTCGTGACACAGATAAACTGGCATTAAGCGAACATTTTGCCGGTCCCACTGCTGTAGCATTGACATATACTGACCCTGTTTCTGCGGCAAAGGTTCTTTCACGCTATGAAAAGGATCCGCAGACCCCCTTCAAGCTTAAGGGTGGCGTTTTGTCCGGTAAGACGATATCAGTTGCTGATATTCAGGCACTGGCTGACCTGCCGAGCAGAGAGGTTCTCTTGGCGAAGATGCTGGGGTCAATGAATGCTCCGGCAACAAACTTCGTCGGCGTGCTTGCCGCTGTTCCGGGAAGTTTTGTCCGCGCACTCAATGCGATCCGCATTCAAAAAGAAGGCTAATTACTAATTTTCGAACAATCAAACGATGGAGGAAATATAACGATGGCTATCACTAAAGAAGAAGTAATCAAGTTTATAGAGAGCATGACTGTTCTTGAACTGGCTGAAATGGTAAAAGAACTCGAAGAAAAATTCGGCGTTTCTGCTGCTGCCCCTGTTGCAGTTGCCGTTGCCGGTCCTGCTGCAGCAGCTGAAGTTGCTGAAGAAAAGACTGAATTCGATGTAATTCTCAAGGCTGCAGGCGCTAACAAAATCAACGTTATTAAAGTTGTTCGTGCACTCACCAGCCTCGGCCTGAAAGAAGCTAAAGACCTTGTTGACGGTGCTCCTCAGCCTGTTAAGTCTGGTGTTTCCAAGGATGAAGCTGAAGAAGCTAAGAAGCAGCTCGTTGAAGCTGGCGCTGAAGTGGAAGTTAAATAACTGTCGTTCATATTGTTGAGCATTAGCCAAGGTCGCATAAGGCGGCCTTGGCTGTTCTATTTTGTTGGCGGGCTTGTGCTTCGTGACGCCAACTACTTGAAATGACTTGGTTCAGGTAGTCAGCCAAAAGCTTAACGCTTTTTGAGCCTTGCAACAAAGGAGACCTCTTTAATGGCGTATTCAATCGCGAATAATCCCCTTCTCCGTAAGAACTTCGCTAAAATTAAAAAAATAATCGATATCCCCAACCTGATTGATATTCAAAAAAATTCATATAAACGCTTCCTGCAGCTGGAAGTGCCGATCGACGCCAGGAAAAATTTTGGTCTTGAGGCAGTATTTCGCAGCGTCTTCCCTATCAGGGATTTCAGTGAGACTGCATCTCTTGAATATGTTTCCTATTCTCTCGGCACCCCGAAGTACGATGTTGAGGAGTGTCACCAGCGAGGGATGACTTTTGCCGCTCCGATGAAGGTCAAGGTTAGGCTTGTTGTCTGGGATGTGAACAAAGAGAACAATGCTAAATCTATTAGGGACATAAAGGAGCAGGAAGTTTATTTCGGCGAGATTCCTCTCATGACCGAAAATGGAACTTTCATAATCAACGGCACTGAGCGGGTTATTGTCAGCCAGCTCCACCGCTCTCCTGGTGTATTTTACGATCATGATAAAGGAAAAACTCACTCAAGCGGGAAAGTTCTCTATTCTGCTCGCGTAATTCCATATCGCGGCTCTTGGCTCGACTTTGAGTTTGATCATAAGGATATTCTTTATGTGAGGATCGACCGCAGGCGTAAAATGCCGGCAACCGTTCTTCTTAAGGCGCTTGGTTATACTACCGAAGAGCTCTTGAACTATTATTACCGGAGCGAATTGATTCTTGTCAGCGGCGACAAGCTGTCAAAGGCTGCTGATCCTGAACTTCTGATCAATCAGAAGGCAACCAGCGATATTGTTGACGAAAAGAGCGGGGAAGTTCTCCTCAAGTCTAATCGCAAGTTTACCAAGGCTGCTATTAGAAAAATGGAGGAGCACGGGATATCTCAGATCCCTATCTCTGAGGAAGAGGTCATTGGCCGCTACTCCTGTCATGATATCGTGGACCCTGCAACTGGCGAGATCCTGGTTGAGTGCAATGAGGAGATTTCTCAGTCAAAGCTTATTGAACTTCGTGCCCGGGGCATTGAATCGTTCCAGGTCCTGTTTATTGACGGTACCCATGCGACCTCTTCTTTCAGGGACACCATCATCATCGACAAGATTTCAACGACCGATGATGCCCTTATTGAAATTTACCGCAGACTTCGCCCGGGCGATCCTCCTACCATCAAGAGCGCGGTTGCCCTGTTCGGCAATCTGTTCTTTAATCCGGAGCGCTATGATCTTTCTACTGTAGGTCGCTTGAAACTCAATCACAAGCTTGCTCTTTCCACTCCGCTGGATTGTCAGGTGCTTACCAAGGAAGATGTGCTCGAGGTTGTCCATTACTTGATCGATCTCAAGAACGGTAAGGGCAATATCGACGATATCGATCATCTGGGCAATCGTCGTGTCCGTGCTGTTGGTGAGCTTTTGGAGAACCAGTATCGCATTGGCCTGGTAAGGATGGAGCGGGCCATCAAAGAGCGGATGAGTCTTCAGGAGGTTGAGAACCTGATGCCTCATGACCTGATAAACTCTAAACCGGTTTCGGCTGTTGTTAAGGAGTTTTTCGGTTCATCTCAGCTGTCCCAGTTCATGGACCAGACCAACCCTCTTTCTGAGGTTACGCACAAGCGCCGTCTTTCGGCTCTCGGACCAGGCGGTCTCACCCGTGAGCGCGCCGGCTTTGAGGTTCGTGACGTTCATCCTACGCATTACGGGCGTGTTTGCCCGATCGAAACCCCTGAGGGGCCGAACATCGGTCTGATCGCTTCTCTCTCTACCTATGCTCGGATCAATGAGCATGGTTTTGTCGAGACTCCGTACCGGATCGTCAAGGAAGGCAAGGTCACTAACGAGGTCCGCTTCTTCTCGGCGCTTGAGGAAGAAGGGCATGCCATTGCCCAGGCTAATGCCGAGATGGACAAGGATGGCCGTTTCGAAGCAGATTATGTCTCTGCCAGAAAGTCGGGCGAGTTTGTTCTTGTCGGTCGCGACGAAATCGAGTTGATGGACGTTGCGCCAATGCAGCTGGTTTCCGTTGCGGCATCGCTGATCCCGTTCCTTGAGAACGACGACGCAAACCGAGCCTTGATGGGTTCCAACATGCAACGTCAGGCAGTACCGCTGCTTCGTGCTGATTCGCCGCTTGTCGGTACCGGCATGGAGCGGGTTGTTGCCCGCGATTCCGGGGTTTCAGTTGTCGCCCGTCATAATGGGGTTGTCGAGTCGGTTGATGCCTCGAGAATCGTTGTCAAGATCGATGACGATGAATTCGATGAGATGGGCACCGGCGTTGATATCTATAACCTGATCAAGTTTGCCCGTTCCAACCAGAACACCTGTATTAATCAGAGACCGGTGGTTAAGGTCGGCGATCATGTGAAGCGAAGCGACGTTATTGCCGATGGTCCTTCCACAGACATGGGTGAGCTGGCCCTAGGCCAGAACATTGTGGTCGCGTTCATGCCTTGGGGTGGCTACAACTTCGAGGACTCGATTCTTATTTCGGAAAAGCTGGTCAAGGACGACCGCTATACCTCAATTCACATTGAGGAGTTTGAGTGCGTCGCCCGTGACACCAAGCTGGGGAAGGAAGAGATTACCGCAGATATTCCCAATCTCGGTGAAGAGACTCTCAAGGACCTTGACGAGTCTGGGATTATTCGTATCGGTGCCGAAGTAAAGCCTGGCGATATTCTGGTTGGTAAAATCACCCCCAAAGGTGAAACCCAGCTTTCTCCTGAGGAAAAACTGCTTCGCGCAATCTTCGGCGAAAAGGCTGGTGACGTTAGAGATACCTCGCTTCGTGTTCCACCTGGTGTCGAAGGTACAGTAATTGGCGCCAAGATCTTCTCGCGTAAAGGCTCTGACAAGGATGCCAGAACCGAGATCATCGAGAGGGCCGAGGAAGAGAAGCTCCGCAAAGATGAGCAGGACGAGATTCGCATTATTCGTGATTCCGCTCTTGGGAAACTCAAAAGGCTCCTAGTCGGCAGAACATCCGCAGTCAAGATCGAAGGCAAGGACGGCAAAATATTACTTGCCAAGGACAAGAAGATCACCGACGAATTGCTTGCAAGCATACCGCTGGAGCGGTGGGATGAAATATCGGTCAGCGATGGTGACGATGTTGAGGACAAGGTTTCGCAGCTTCTCTCCAACCTCTACCAGAAGATTGACCTGATCCGTTACGTATTTGACGACAAGATCCAGAAGCTCAAGCGCGGTGATGATCTGCCTCCGGGCGTGATCAAGATGGTGAAAGTCTATATCGCCATCAAGCGCAAACTGCAGGTTGGTGACAAGATGGCCGGTCGTCACGGTAACAAGGGTGTTGTTTCCCGTATCCTGCCGGAAGAAGATATGCCTTATATGGAGGATGGCCGTCCGGTTGAGGTTGTTCTGAATCCACTCGGTGTTCCTTCTCGTATGAACGTGGGGCAGATTCTTGAAACCCATCTTGGCTGGGCGGCAAAAGGGATCGGCTGGAAGATCGAGGAGATGCTGGAAAAGCACACATCTTCCGACAATCTGAAGAAGGCCATTAAAGAAGTGTATGGCGAAAAGGATATGAACAAATTCATCGATTCTCTGGGTGACGATGAGTTGTTTAATGTCGCTAAGAGGTTAAGGCGCGGTGTGCCTATGGCTTCATCGGTTTTTGAAGGTGCTACCGAGGAGAATATCCAGGGAATGCTCAAAAAAGCCGGATTTGATAGCTCTGCCCAGGTTACTCTCTATGATGGTAAAACCGGAGACTCGTTCAAACACAAGGTAACCGTCGGTGTTATGTACGTTCTCAAGCTCCATCACTTGGTTGATGACAAGATCCACGCCAGGTCTATCGGGCCTTACAGCCTTGTTACCCAGCAGCCTCTCGGTGGTAAGGCACAGTTCGGCGGCCAGCGTCTCGGTGAGATGGAGGTCTGGGCCATGGAAGCTTATGGTGCCGCCTATGCGCTCCAGGAGTTCTTGACCGTCAAGTCGGATGATGTCGCCGGCCGCACCAGGATGTATGAGGCTATTGTCAAAGGGAAGCATACCCTTGAACCTGGCCTGCCGGAGTCATTCAACGTATTGATCAAGGAGCTTCAGTCTCTTTGTCTGGACGTCGAACTTCTCGAGAACGAGGACGAGTAATTTAACCTAAATACACTGGCGCGTTTTCGCGTCGTCGCAGGATAAACTCCTCACTATAAGGAGGCTTTACATTGGACGATCTCTTTAATTTTTTCGATAAACCAAAAGACCCCTTGCACTTCTCTGCAATAAGGATTTCCATCTCTTCGCCGGAGAAGATCCGCGAGCGATCTTTTGGAGAAGTAAAGAAACCGGAAACCATCAACTACCGGACGTTCAAGCCGGAGCGCGATGGTCTGTTCTGTGCAAAAATCTTTGGTCCGACCAAGGACTATGAATGTAACTGCGGTAAATACAAAAGGATGAAACATCGCGGGATTGTCTGCGAGAAATGCGGAGTCGAGGTCATTCCGTCGAAGGTTCGGCGCGAGCGACTGGGCCATATTGACCTTGCTACTCCGGTAGCTCATATCTGGTTCCTGAAGTCGTTGCCGTCAAGGATTGGTAACCTTCTCGACATGACCCTCAAAGATCTTGAGCGGGTGCTTTATTTTGAAGCCTACGTCGTCATCGATCCCGGGGCAACGTCACTGTCATACGGCGAAGTAATGTCCGAAGACCAGTACCAGAAGGCTTACGATGAGCTCGGCAGCACTTTCATCGCAGGCATGGGAGCAGCTGCAATCCGTGATTGTCTCAGGTCGCTCGATCTGGACGGCCTTGCTGAAAGCCTCAGGCTGGAAATGACCGAGGCTAACAGTGAGGCGAAGCGGAAAAAGGTCGCCAAAAGACTCAAGGTGGTGGAGGCCTTTAAGGTTTCGGGAAACCGCCCTGAATGGATGATCCTTGAATGTATCCCGGTTCTGCCTCCTGAACTGCGTCCGTTGGTACCTCTTGACGGTGGCCGTTTTGCAACTTCGGACCTTAACGATCTATACCGTCGAGTCATTAACCGTAACAATCGGCTTAAGCGTCTCATGGAGCTGCAAGCGCCGGAAGTGATTATCCGCAATGAAAAGCGGATGCTGCAGGAAGCTGTTGACGCCTTGTTTGATAATGGTCGTCGTGGCCGGGCCATCGCCGGTCCCAATAAGCGCCCGCTGAAATCATTGTCAGACATGCTTAAAGGCAAGTCTGGACGTTTCCGTCAGAACCTCCTCGGAAAGCGTGTCGACTATTCCGGTCGTTCCGTTATCGTTGTCGGGCCTGAGCTGAAGCTTCATCAGTGTGGATTGCCAAAGAAAATGGCTTTGGAGCTGTTTAAGCCGTTTATTTATAACAAGCTGGAAGAACGCGGCTATGTTACCACCATCAAGAGCGCAAAAAAGATGGTTGAAAAGGAACGGCCAGAGGTTTGGGACGTTCTGGAAGAGGTGATCAAGGAGCATCCGGTTCTCCTGAACCGCGCCCCGACACTGCACCGGCTTGGTATCCAGGCATTTGAGCCGGTACTTATCGAAGGAAAGGCAATCCAGCTCCATCCGCTGGTATGTACCGCCTTCAACGCAGACTTCGACGGTGACCAGATGGCGGTCCATCTGCCGCTCTCCATAGAGAGCCAGGTTGAGGCCCGCGTTCTCATGATGTCAACCAACAACATTCTCTCTCCGGCACACGGCAAGCCGATCATTGTCCCTTCCCAGGATATGGTTCTTGGAACCTATCACATGACCAGGGACAAGGAGTTTGAAAGGGTTCTTGACGAATTCGGCAAACCGCTAATAGACAAGAAGACCGGTAATGAGGTCTGGCAAAGGGTTAAGGGGTTCGGCAAGATTTTTTCCTCACCGGAAGAGGTGCGTATTGCCTTTGATGCCGGCGAGGTCGACTTGCAGGCGCCGATCGAAGTCAGGATGAAGAACCTTGTTGCAAGTGATGAAGCCCCTGAGCGGATCAAGACTACCGTCGGACGGGTAATCCTCAGGGATATCCTCCCTCATGCTGTTCCGTTCAGTACCATAAATAAGACCATGTCCAAGAAGGAGCTTACCAATCTTGTAGACGTTTGTTACCGCTTGGCCGGCAACAAGGACACGGTAATTCTGGCTGACCGTCTCAAGGAGATCGGTTTCCGTTACTCCACATTGGCCGGTATCTCTATCTGTATCAACGATATGCAGATCCCAGAAGGGAAATACGCAATTATCGACAGGGCTTCTGAAGAGGTCAAAGAGATTCAGAACCAATATACTGAAGGTTTGATCACCGACGGTGAGCGCTACAACAAGGTAATCGATATCTGGGCCAAGGCAACGGAAGATATTGCTAAGGAGATGCTCGATAATATTTCCAAGGAAACGGTTTTCTCTCCAGATGACGGCAAGGAACTGAAAATCTCATCCTTCAATGCTATTCACATGATGGCAGATTCCGGAGCCCGAGGCTCTGCCCAGCAGATCAGGCAGCTTGCCGGGATGAGGGGTTTGATGGCCAAACCTTCCGGTGAGATTATCGAAACCCCGATTACTGCTAACTTCCGTGAAGGTTTGACGGTTCTCCAGTACTTCATTTCTACTCACGGTGCCCGTAAGGGTCTTGCGGATACCGCGCTCAAAACCGCTAACTCCGGATATCTGACTCGGCGTCTTGTTGACGTTGCCCAGGACGCAATTATTACTGAGCCTGACTGCGGGACCATCGACGGTCTCATGGTGTCGGCCCTCACAGAGGGTGGCGAGATTATTGAGCATATCGGTGACCGCATCCTGGGTCGTGTTGCCTTGGAAGATATCCTTGACCCCGTCACTGGTGAGGTTCTGGTTGCCAGTGGTACGGACATTGACGAAGGTCTGGTCAAGAAGATTGAAGATGCTGGGCTTGAACGAGTCAAGATCCGCTCTGTGCTTACCTGCGAAAGCCGCCGTGGGATCTGCGCCATGTGTTATGGCCGTGACCTTGCCAGAGGCCACCTGGTGAATATGGGTGAAGCGGTTGGCGTAATTGCTGCCCAGTCCATTGGTGAGCCAGGAACTCAGTTGACGATGAGAACTTTCCACATCGGTGGTACTGCTTCTCGACGTGCGGAGCAGACGTCCCTCGAAGCAAGAACTGAAGGGCGTGTAAAGTATATCAACATCAACTCGGTCGTGAACGAGGAGCGTGACGGTGACGTTGTTACAAAGAACAACATTGTCATGAATCGTAACGGTGAGATCGCTGTAGTCGATGAAACCGGCCGTGAAAGAGAACGTTACTCAGTAGTTTACGGCGCCAAAATTAAACTTAAGCAGGATGAGGTAGTCAAGCCGGGTCAGACACTTGCAGAGTGGGATCCATACACAATGCCGATTCTGACGGAAGTTGCCGGTAAGATTAAGTTCGGAGACATCATTGAAGGCGTGACCATGGAAGAGCAGGTCGACGAAGTCACTGGTCTTTCCCGCAAAGTCATTATTGAGTCGCGCGACGCTGATAAACGTCCGCGTATTACTATCAAGGATGAGTCCGGCAAGACTGCAAAGGCTGGCGAAAGCTCAATGGGTCGCTATTTCCTCCCTCAGGGAGCAAATATTTCGGTTCAGGACGAGTCGTTTGTCAATGCAGGTGACATAATCGCAAAGATTCCAAGGGAAACGACCAAAACCAAGGATATTACCGGTGGTCTTCCGCGAGTCGCCGAGCTGTTCGAGGCACGGAAACCCAAGGATTATGCGGTTATTTCAGAAATCGACGGCGTTGTGTCATTTGGTAAGGATGCCAAAGGAAAAAGAAAAGTTGTCGTCCGTCCGGACATTGGTGAGGAAAAGGAATACCTGATTCCTAAAGGCAAGCATATCAGTGTTCATGAGGGTGATCATGTAAGGGCTGGCGAACCTCTTATGGATGGCTCCTCAAACCCCCATGATATTCTCAGGGTGCTTGGTCTTAAAGAGCTTGCCAAATACCTTGTTGATGAGGTCCAGGAAGTGTATCGTCTCCAAGGGGTTAAGATCAATGATAAGCATATCGAGACCATTGTCCGCCAGATGCTTCGCCGGGTAAGGGTCAAGGATGCAGGTGATACAACCATGCTGGTTGACGATCAGCTTGAGCGTTTCGTGTTTGAAGATGAAAACGAAAGAGTGCTGGATAAAGGCGGTCGGCCTGCTATTGCCGAGCCTTTGCTTTTGGGTATTACCAAGGCATCATTGTCGACAGAATCTTTCATCTCTGCAGCTTCCTTCCAGGAGACTACGAAGGTGCTTACCCAGGCTGCCATTGAGGGTAAGGTTGACAGTCTGCGGGGCCTTAAGGAGAATGTTATCATGGGCCGCCTGATACCGGCAGGGACTGGTCTCGCGCGCTATCGGCACCTCAAGATGCAGTTGGATGAGCCGGAAGGGTTACCGGATATCCCTGTCATCGCACCGGTTGTTGATGATGAGTTCGATATTATTGATGATGAACCGGATACTGATGAAGAATAACTAGTCGTGACGATAGCTTATTCGTTTCTCCCGGCGTACCTACGGAGGTACGCCGGTTTTTTTTAGATAAAATTCCGATTTGAGAAAATATGTATTGACATTAAAACTGAGATGAATTATATAGATTTGTCTTAAAGAGAAAATCGTGAGCCGCTATTTTGGTTAGATAGCATGAGAATGGAGATGTCGGTATAATTCCGACCCTACACCTATTCCATTCCCCCTCCGCTGAATGCTCATGGTGGTTGTGTGTCGCCTCGTTAAAATGTTTATTGGTTGTTCTATGCTCGTTGGGCATTTAAAAGTAGTTTTGTGTTGATTCTGAATAAAAAGAATTGACATTATTTGATGATATCTGGTAGGTTGTCGATTCGCTTCTTTGAGGGAGTGTAGGATCATTATTGTTGGGAGAACGAGTTAATTATGCCGACGATTAATCAGCTGATTCGTATTGGTAGAGAGAGTAAAAAAGACAAGTCAACTGCACCGGCGCTAAAGTGTTGTCCGCAGAAGCGCGGGGTGTGTACGAGGGTTTATACGACGACCCCTAAGAAGCCAAACTCTGCGTTGCGTAAAGTTGCAAGGGTTCGTCTTACGAACGGCATTGAGGTTACCTCTTATATTCCTGGTGTTGGTCATAACCTTCAGGAGCATTCGGTTGTGTTGATCAGGGGTGGTAGGGTTAAGGACCTTCCGGGTGTTCGCTATCATATTGTTCGTGGTACCCTTGATTCGGTCGGTGTTAAAGATAGGAAGAAGAGTCGATCCAAGTACGGGGCAAAAAGGCCTAAGTAGGGTTTGTTTTCTTAGAACTATTTGAGAGGTTTGTATGCCAAGAAGAAGAGAAGTTGCCAAGCGTGTTATTTTGCCGGATCCGAAGTATAACGATCGGACAGTGGCCAAGTTTGTAAATATTATCATGAGTGATGGTAAGAAGAGTACTGCAGAGCGGGCGTTGTATGCTGCGCTTGACTTGGTTGCGCAGCGTGCAAACGAGGATGCTCTGAAAGTTCTCAAGAAAGCCCTTGATAATGTTAAACCTACCTTGGAAGTTAAGTCGCGGCGCGTGGGTGGATCGACTTATCAGGTCCCGGTAGAGGTGCGGGTTGATCGCAGGAATTCACTCGCTATGCGCTGGCTTGCTCGTTATGCAAATGCCAGATCTGAAAAGACCGCTACCGACAAATTGGCTGGCGAGATTTTGGATGCTTATAATAATCGTGGTGCAGCAGTTAAGAAGCGTGAAGATACGCATAAGATGGCAGAGGCCAATAGGGCTTTCGCTCACTACCGCTGGTAGTTTCTATATAGCAGAGATTTTCTGGAGGATTTTTCGTGGCACGTCCGTTTTCGCTTGAGAATACCCGTAATATCGGCATCATGGCTCATATTGATGCTGGCAAGACAACGACAACAGAGCGCATTCTTTATTATACTGGTGTGTCTCATAAGATTGGCGAAGTTCATGATGGTACAGCTACCATGGACTGGATGGAGCAAGAGCAGGAGCGAGGGATTACGATTACTTCTGCCGCCACAACCTGTACCTGGGCTGATCACCGTATCAATATTATTGATACTCCAGGTCACGTAGATTTTACTATAGAAGTTGAGCGCTCGCTGCGTGTCCTTGATGGGTCAGTGGCTGTGTTCTGCTCTGTGGGTGGCGTAGAGCCCCAGTCTGAAACTGTTTGGCGTCAGGCAGATAAGTACAAGGTTCCGCGAATTGCCTTTATTAATAAGATGGACCGTGTAGGGGCTGATTTTTTCCGCGGCGTTAACATGATTAAAGATCGTCTTAAGGCGAACCCGGTACCGATTCAGCTTCCAATCGGTTCTGAGGATACTTTTAAGGGGATCGTTGATCTTGTAAGGATGAAGGCTATCGTTTGGGATGAGGAGTCTCTCGGGGCAAGCTTTCATGAAGAGGAACTTACTGGTGACCTGCTTGAATTAGCCCAGGAGTACCGTGAAAAGCTCGTTGAGGAAGTTTCCAGTCATGATGATGTCCTTATGGAAAAATACCTCGGTGGTGAAGAGCTTACTGTTGAAGAGATTAAGGCAGCAATTCGTAAATCGACCATAGATATTAAGATATGTCCTGTTATTTGCGGGTCATCTTTTAAGAATAAAGGTGTTCAGCCACTGCTTGACTCAGTAGTGGATTATCTTCCGTCTCCTTTAGATATTCCTGCTATCAAAGGTATAGATGCTGACACCGAGGCAGAAATTGAGCGTAATGCTTCTGATTCTGAGCCATTTGCTGCTCTAGCATTTAAGATTATGACTGACCCGTTTGTTGGTCAGCTTTGCTTCTTCCGGGTCTATTCTGGGACTCTTTCTTCAGGGTCGTACATCTATAACTCGACTAAGGGGAAAAAAGAGCGCATCGGTCGCATCTTGAAAATGCATGCGAATAAGCGCGAAGAGATCAAAGAAGTATACGCAGGCGATATTGCTGCAGCGGTCGGTCTGAAGTATACGACCACTGGTGATACTCTTTGCCCAGAAGATTCTGCAGTGATTCTGGAGTCGATCGAATTCCCTGAGCCGGTTATTCATATTGCGATCGAGCCAAAAACAAAGGCTGATCAGGACAAACTCGGCGCTAGTCTGGCTAAGCTGGCAAGCGAAGATCCTTCCTTCAGAATTAAAACTGATGAAGAGACCGGTCAAACTATCATCTCCGGTATGGGCGAGCTTCATCTTGAGATTATTGTCGATCGTCTCATGCGCGAATTCAAAGTTGAGGCGAGCGTTGGTAAGCCGCAGGTTGCATACCGCGAAACCATAAGCAAGAAAGTCAAGGTTGAAGGTAAGTTTGTAAGACAATCCGGCGGTCGCGGTCAATATGGTCATGTCTGGCTCGAGGTTGAGCCGCAGGAGCCTGGCAAAGGTTATGAGTTTGTCGATGCTATCAAGGGTGGCGTTGTACCCCGTGAATATATCCCTGCAGTTGATAAGGGGATTCAGGAAGCTACTGAAAGTGGAGTAATGGCAGGATTTCCTGTTGTCGATGTCAAGGTTACTCTTGTTGATGGTTCGTACCATGAGGTTGACTCTTCGGAAATGGCATTCAAGATTGCCGGTTCCATGGGTTTTAAAGAGGGTTGTCAGAAGGCATCCCCAGTGCTTCTTGAGCCGATCATGTCTGTAGAAGTTGTTGTGCCGGAAGAGTACATGGGTGAAGTTATTGGTGACCTGAACTCACGCCGCGGTAGAATTATGGGTATGGAGAGTCGTGCTGGCGCTCAAGTAGTGGCTGCAATGGTACCTTTGGCACAGATGTTTGGTTATGCAACTGACGTACGCTCTGCAACGCAGGGTCGCGCAACATATACGATGACGTTCGATCATTACGAGCAGGTTCCTAAATCTGTTTCTGAAGAAATTGTCGCAAAGGTTAAAGGTTAATTCCTTTATTAAGGAGGGACTCGGTTTATGGCAAAGGCAAAATTTGAGAGGAATAAGCCGCATGTAAACATAGGGACGATTGGTCACGTAGACCATGGCAAGACGACCCTGACAGCGGCTATCACCAAGGTATTGGCAGG
>NZ_JAHCVJ010000015.1 GCF_018476885.1 Geoanaerobacter pelophilus | reverse complement strand
ACGAAGGTCTCCGCTTCGCAATCCGTGAAGGTGGCCGCACCGTAGGCGCAGGCGTAGTTAGCTCGATTATCGAATAAGCAAGAAGAGGAAATAATGCAAAGTCAGAAAATTAGAATACGTCTTAAGGCATATGACCATAAACTTCTTGACCAATCTGTAGGCGAGATAGTTGACACAGCTAAACGCACAGGTGCTCGAGTCGCTGGTCCCATACCTTTGCCAACTGTAATCAACAAGTACTGCGTACTTCGTGGTCCTCATGTTGACAAGAAGTCTCGTGAGCAGTTTGAAATAAGGACTCACAAAAGACTGATCGACATACTTGATCCCACGCAGCAAACAGTTGATGCTCTTATGAAACTTGATTTGTCTGCAGGCGTTGACGTTGAAATAAAGTTATAAGTACGTTGCAAGGATAGGAAGCTTTGCTATGAAAAATGGAATTTTAGGTAAAAAACTTGGAATGACACAGATATTTGCAGACGATGGTCGGAGGATTCCGGTCACTGTTGTAGAAGCAGGTCCTTGTGTTGTTATACAGAAGAAGACGGTTGAGAAAGATGGCTACTCTGCTATTCAGGTTGGTTTTAGCAGCGGAGAAGCTGCCAAAGCGTCCAAGCCATTGGTCGGACACTGTAAGTCTGCCGGGAAAGGCGTCTTTACTCATCTTCGTGAGTTTCGTGTGGAAGATGTCGACCAGTATAATATCGGTGATCAGCTTGGAGTTGATCAGTTCCAGGCAGGAGATTTTGTCGATATTACTGGCACCAGCATTGGTAAGGGTTTTCAGGGGGTAATCAAGCGCTGGGGATTCAAAGGCGGACGATCGTCACATGGATCAAGATTCCACAGGGCACCTGGCTCAATCGGCTGTTCCGCGACCCCGTCAAGGGTATTCAAAAATAAGAAAATGCCGGGTCAACTTGGTAATGTTCGCACGACAATCCAGCGGCTTCAAGTTGTCAGAGTGGATTCATCGGAAAATATTCTTCTGATTAAAGGCGCCGTCCCGGGCGCAACTAATGGGCTGGTTATTTTGAAGCCAAGCATAAAGGCTTAAGTAACCAAGCAATATTCTGGAGATCAGGTATGGCAACAATTGCAGTGTACGATCTGGACCGTAAAAAGGTCAGTGATATTGAGCTAAATGATGAAATCTTTAATGGTGAGGTTAAAGAATACCTCATTCATGAAGCCGTAAAAATTCAGCTTGCCAACAGAAGAGCCGGCACAGTAGCTACAAAAAACCGCTCAGAGGTTTCTGGTGGTGGCAAAAAGCCTTTTCGTCAGAAGGGCACTGGTAATGCTCGTCAAGGGTGCTCGCGAGCTCCTCAATATCCTGGTGGTGGCGTAGCTTTTGGGCCTCAGCCTAAAACCTACAACTTGTCTATGAATAAGAAGGCTCGTAAAGCCGCTCTTCGTTCCGCATTGTCACTTGTGTACAAGGATAACAGGCTTACTGTCATGGATTCCTATAAACTAGGAGAAATCTCTACCAAGAGTTTTGCTTCTGTGTTGAATCGGTTTGAACTGACTAAGGCACTGCTGGTAGTAGATGGTGATGTTGATAATCGTGAAATACTGCTTTCTGCAAGAAACATCAAGGATATAAAGATATTGCACGCAGAAGGCCTCAACATCTTTGACATAATGAAGTACAAGAACGTAATCCTTAGCCGTGAAGCTGTGGCAAAGGTTGAAGGAGCGTTGCAGTCATGAATATCTATGACGTAATCAAAAAGCCGCTTGTTACAGAAAAATCGACTATAGCAAAAGATACTAATAATGTTGTTGCATTTGTTGTGGATCGAAATGCAAACAAGATTGAGATCAAAACAGCTGCTGAAAAACTGTTTAATGTTCGGGTTGATTCGGTCAGAACATCAACGGTGGCAGGAAAGCTGAAAAGGTCAGGCAAGACAATTGGAAAGCGTTCTAACTGGAAAAAGGCATATGTAACCCTCCAAGAGGGTAGCAATATCGATTTCTTTGAAATTTAATTCGTTTATCGTGGAGCTGTAACGATGGGAATAAAAAGCTATAAACCAACATCGGCAGGACGCAGGCATCAGACCTGCTCCACCTTCGAAGAGATAACCTGCACAACTCCTGAGAAGTCTCTTTTAGAGACTCTTAAGAAGTCAGGTGGGCGTAACAGCTATGGTCGCATAACCTCCAGACATATTGGTGGTGGTCATAAGCAAAAATACAGGATTATCGACTTTAGGCGCGATAAGACTGAAATACCGGCAAAAGTCGCATCGATTGAGTACGACCCCAATAGAAGTGCACGGATTGCTCTGCTGAATTACGTTGACGGCGAAAAGCGCTATATCCTTGCTCCTCTTGATCTGAAGGTTGGTGATACTGTTATCGCTAGTCCCAGTGCGGACATCAAGCCGGGCAATACGCTTCCATTGAAAGCAATTCCGCTTGGTACTATCATTCATAACATCGAGTTGAAGATAGGAAAGGGCGGACAACTTGCCAGAAGCGCAGGAACCTTTGCGCAACTTATGGCCAAAGAAGGGAAGTATGCTCAAATAAAACTCCCCTCCGGTGAAGTGCGTATGGTTCTTGTTGATTGCACTGCAACCATTGGCCAGGTAGGCAATATTGACCATGAGAATGTAAATATTGGGAAAGCTGGGCGTTCACGCTGGCTTGGCAAGCGACCGAAAGTTCGTGGTGTTGCAATGAACCCGGTAGACCATCCGCATGGTGGTGGTGAAGGTCGGACTTCCGGTGGTCGACATCCAGTAACCCCATGGGGTATCCCCACTAAGGGTTATAAAACCAGGACTAACAAGACCTCTTCGCGTTTTATTGTTAAACCGCGTACTAAATAAATCTGTTAGAGGATAATTAGATGGCACGCTCAATTAAAAAAGGCCCTTTTGTAGATCAGCATGTGGTAGACAAGGCTCAAGCAGAAGGTGCTAACTCAAAAAAAGTCATCAAGACATGGTCGAGGCGATCGACAATAATTCCTGACTTCATCGGACTTACGTTCGCTGTACATAATGGCAAAAAGTTCATCCCTGTTTTTGTAACAGAAAATATGGTTGGACATAAACTGGGTGAGTTTGCTCCTACCAGAACTTTTCATGGCCACGCAGCAGACAAGAAAAGTAAGCTGAAGAAGAAGTAAACCGTAAAGGAGTTTTGCATGGAAGCGCGTGCCAAATTATATTCGATTCGTATGTCACCTCGTAAGTCGAGGTTAGTAGCAGACATGGTTCGTGGTAAATCAGTACAGAATGCATTGACAATACTGAAATTTTCTCCACAACCCTCAGCTAAGGTGATTTCCAAGCTTCTTTCCTCTGCAGTTGCTAATGCCGAGCAGAAAGGCGTTTCAGACGTAGATAAGCTTTACGTTAAGGCAATCTCGGTAGATGGTGGCTCTGTATTGAAGCGATTTCTTCCTCGGGCAATGGGAAGAGCAAGTAAAATAAGAAAACCGACCAGCCACATTTCTGTGGTTCTGGCTGACACGAAATAACCATAGACGGTGGAGGTGTAGTTTGGGACAGAAAGTCAATCCGGTCAGTTTCAGGCTGGGCGTCATTAAGACTTGGGATTCGCGTTGGTATGCGAGTGCAGATTATGCAAAGCTGCTTCATGAAGATCTCAAGCTTCGGGCCTTCTTAAAAAAGCGGCTTTATAATTCGGGCGTTTCGAAGATTGAGATTGAACGTGCTGCAAACAAGGCAAAGATCAATATCTTCACGGCTAGACCTGGTCTTATTATTGGCAAGAAAGGGTCAGAAGTTGAGACTCTTAAGAAAGACCTTGCCAAGCTAACGGACACTGAGATCTATTTAAATATACAGGAAGTTAGAAAGCCTGAACTGGATGCTCAACTTGTTGCGGAGAATGTTGCAATGCAGCTTGAGAGACGGATTGCATTTCGTCGAGCGATGAAGAAGAGCGTTACATCAGCTCTCAAGTTTGGTGCAAAAGGGATACGAATTACTTGTTCCGGACGTCTTGGTGGTGCTGAGATGTCAAGAACAGAATGGTACCGAGAAGGCCGCGTGCCTCTGCATACTCTTCGCGCTGACATAGATTATGGTTTTGCTGAGGCTAAGACAACATATGGAATCATCGGTGTCAAGGTCCTTATTTTCAAGGGTGAAGTTCTTCCTGGATAATTGAAAAGAATTGGATGAGGAGTAGTTGCGATGTTAATGCCCAAGAGAGTTAAACATAGAAAACAGATGAAGGGACGCATGACCGGTGCTGCAGGTAGGGGTGCGGTTATCTCCTTCGGAGAATACGGGCTTCAGGCTACCGAGTGTTGCTGGCTTGATTCCCGACAAATTGAAGCAGCTCGTATTGCAATGACACGATACATTAAAAGGGGCGGTAAAATCTGGATCCGCGTCTTTCCTGATAAACCCCTTACTGCAAAACCTGCAGAAACACGAATGGGTAAAGGTAAAGGTTCTCCTGATTCATGGGTTTGCGTGATCAAGCCAGGAAGAATTCTCTACGAAATGGAAGGCGTGACTGAGGAAATAGCTAGAGAGGCATTTAGATTGGCAGCCCACAAGCTTTCCGTACCTACGAAATTTGTGTCCAGGGAGGAAGCTCATGAAGGCTAGTGAATTGAGAAATCTCGATATAAATGAACTCCTAGCTAAAGATAAGGAGCTGGATAAGGAGCTCTTTAACCTAAGCTTTCAACTTCATACCGGTCGGCTGGAAAATACAGCAAAATTGACTGCGCTCAGAAAAGATATAGCTCGTGTGAAGACATTGATCCATGAAACTAGGGTAGAGAGAGGGTAACAATGAATCAGCGTGGCAATAGGAAAACCCAGATTGGTATCGTTGTAAGCGATAAGATGGATAAGACTGTAGTAGTCAAGGTGGATCGAATGGTTAAACACCCTGTCTACAGTAAATATATTAGACGGACTGCAAAATATAAAGCTCATGATGAGCTCAATAATTGCAAGGTCGGCGACAGAGTAGTTATTGTTGAGTCTCGGCCATTAAGCAAAGACAAGTGCTGGAAGGTACGCCAGATTATTTCATCGGTTCAGTAGGATAGGAGTTCTTTCATGATACAGATGCAGACTATTCTCGATGTAGCAGACAACTCTGGAGCTAAGAAGCTCTTCTGCATAAAAGTGCTGGGTGGTTCAAAGCGTAAATATGCTAGGGTTGGTGATATTATAGTTGCTTCGGTAAAAGAGGCGCTCCCTAATTCGAAAGTAAAAAAGGGAGATGTTGTAAAGGTTGTAATCGTTCGTACAGCCAAGGAAACCGGGCGGCCAGATGGTTCATATATCCGCTTTGATGGGAATTCCGGAGTTGTAATTAACAACCAGAAAGAGCCAATTGGAACTCGTATTTTTGGTCCAGTTGCGCGTGAGTTGAGAGCAAAGAAGTTTATGAAAATTATTTCGCTGGCACCAGAGGTTCTGTAAGGAGAGATACAATGTTATCCAGTAAACTTCACGTAAAAAAGGGCGATACAGTTGTTGTTATCGCCGGTAAAGATAAAAGTAAAACGGGCAAGATTCAAAAAATTGTTCCGAAAAAGGATGGCGTGCTCGTAGAAGGGCTCAATATTGTAAAGCGTCATTCGCGCGCTCGCGGTAACGAGGCCGGAGGGATTGTAGAGAAAGAGGCTCCTATTAATATTTCAAACGTGATGCTTTACTGCGGTACATGCAAAAAGCCTGTCAGGACCAAGGCAAAACTGCTTGAGGACGGTAAGAAAGCACGCGTATGTGTTAAATGCGGCGAGTCCTTTGATAAATAAGACGGAGGAGTACAATGGCTAGGCTTAAAGAGCTTTATGATAAAGAGATTATTCCTAAACTGATGACTGAAATGAAATACAAGTCAGTTATGGAAGTACCTAAACTTGAAAAAATTGTTATCAATATGGGTTTAGGGGAAGCAATACAGAATGTTAAGATTCTTGACTCGGCCGCAGATGAACTTGCCCAGATAAGTGGACAGAAGGCTGTAATCACGAAGGCTAAAAAGTCTATTGCTTCTTTCAAGCTTCGCCAGGGAATGCCAATTGGTTGCATGGTGACTCTGCGTAAAGATAGAATGTATGAGTTTCTTGATCGTTTGCTGAATATATCACTTGCCCGAGTAAGAGATTTTAAGGGTTTGTCTCCTAAGGCTTTTGACGGGCTAGGTAATTATTCATTAGGGATTAAGGAACAGCTTATTTTCCCGGAAATTAATTACGACAAGATTGATAAAATCAAAGGCTTAAATATAACAATTGTTACTACGGCAAGAACTGATGAAGAGGGCAGATCGCTTCTTAAATTATTAGGGATGCCGTTCAGGAACTAACAAGTTTGGAGGAATCGCGTGGCAAAGAAATCCATGATGATCAAGGCTGAAAGGCCTAAAAAATTCCAGGTTCGCGATTATAATCGGTGCCCAATATGTGGCCGCCCGCGAGCATATTACAGAAAATTCGATATGTGCAGGATCTGCCTTCGTAAATATGCATCAAGTGGCCAGATTCCTGGCGTAATAAAGTCTAGCTGGTAACAACAATTAGAAATGTATTAGAGGAGTACAATCGATGTCCATGACTGACCCTATTGCAGATTTGCTAACTAGAATCAGGAACGGTAACCTCGCTAAATTGCAGAAGGTAGATATTCCTTCATCAAACCTGAAGGTTAGCATTGTTAATGTTCTGCGTGCTGAGGGATTTATCAAGAACTATAAAGTAATTGCTGACCAGAAGCAGGGAACTCTAAGGGTCTATTTAAAGTTCATTGATGAAAAGGACCCGGTAATTAACGAGATTAATCGAGTTAGTAAACCTGGCAGCAGAAGATATGTGAAGCACGATGATATTCCTGTAATTAAAAATGGGCTAGGAATTGCTGTCCTGTCCACATCTAAGGGAATAATAACAGACAAGACCGCACGAGAAGCTGGTGTTGGTGGTGAGCTTATTTGTACGGTTTGGTAATTTTTTTAAGGGGTACTGAGCATGTCCAGAATTGGTAAATTACCTGTAGAATTGCCTAAGGGTGTCAAGGTCAGATACGCTGACGAAATCATAACTGTTGAGGGGCCTAAGGGCACACTGTCACGACAGGTTATGGAAGGCGTCACACTTGATATAAATGAAGCTGCACTGGTTGTGACTAGAAACGACGATAGTAATAAATGTCGTGCAGCACATGGATTGACCCGAACCCTTATTAATAATATGGTTGTCGGCGTAACGACTGGATTTGAGCGGGCATTAGAGATAAATGGTGTAGGTTACCGTGCCGAAGCTAAAGGTGATATCTTGAATCTCAGCCTTGGCTATTCTCATCCTATTAATTACGAACTTCCCTCTGGTATAACTGTTGAAGTTGATAAAATGACAAAACTCCTGGTTAAAGGGATCGACAAGGAGCTTGTTGGCCAGACTGCAGCTAAGATTAGGTCGTTCAGGGGACCAGAGCCTTACAAAGGTAAGGGAATTAAGTACGCTGATGAAGTCATCTTACGTAAAGCCGGCAAAACCGG
Organism: Geoanaerobacter pelophilus; assembly: GCF_018476885.1. Classification (NCBI taxonomy): domain Bacteria; kingdom Pseudomonadati; phylum Thermodesulfobacteriota; class Desulfuromonadia; order Geobacterales; family Geobacteraceae; genus Geoanaerobacter; species Geoanaerobacter pelophilus. The sequence continues at coordinate 16,065 of NZ_JAHCVJ010000015.1, read as the reverse complement.
TAAAAAATAGATAATGAGGAGACTACCGTGAGCTCTCTTGCGGAAAAGAAACAAGCCCGTTTAAAGCGTAAAACACGAGTCAGAAAGAAAATTTCTGGCAATACGGTACGCCCACGTTTGAATGTATTTAAAAGTGCGCGTCATATATATGCTCAGATAATTGATGATACTACTGGTTGCACACTTGCATCCGCGTCGACTTTGCTTGAAGTTGTTGGATCTGAACTCAAGTCAACAGGAAATATTGAAGCTGCATCTAAAGTCGGAGCAGAGATAGCTCGTCGTGCACTTGAAAAGAACATTAATTCTGTTGTATTTGACCGCAGTGGCTTTTTGTACCACGGCAGGGTCAAGGCACTTGCTGATGCGGCAAGGGAAAATGGACTGTCTTTTTAGGATTTTCAAGGAGGTTGCAATTGTTGAAGCTTAATTCTAACGAACTTACACTTACTGATCGAGTTGTACATATTAACAGGGTTGCCAAAGTTGTTAAGGGCGGGAGAAGATTTAGCTTCTCTGCGTTGGTTGTTGTTGGCGACGGTAATGGTTGCGTCGGTTATGGACTTGGAAAAGCCAATGAAGTACCCGAGGCGATTAGAAAAGGTGTTGAGCAAGCTAAAAAGAATCTGATCAAGATACCTATTGTTGATGGTCAGACAATTCCCTATGAAATAGAAGGGCACTTTGGAGCCGGTAAAGTATTAATGATGCCGGCATCAGCAGGTACTGGTGTTATTGCTGGCGGTGCAGCCAGAGCAGTGTTTGAGTCTGCAGGGATTCATAATATTCTTGCAAAGTGCCTTGGATCAAATAATGCGCACAACGTAGTTAAAGCTGCCTTCGAGGGATTGAAGCGCTTGAGAAGTCCTGAAGAAATAATGCAGAGAAGGGGTATGGCTGAATAGAGCCTTTCCCCAGCAAGGAGTATATAATGTCACAGCTTAAGATAACTCTTGTCCGTAGTCATATAGGAAAATTGCCAGCACAGAGAGCAATTCTTAATGGAATGGGCTTAAACCGTCGTTACAAGACAGTCGAACTTTGCGATACTCCCGAAATCAGAGGGATGATCAGGAAAGTAGCCCATCTCATAAAAGTTGAAGAGTAAGCCAGAGAGGTAATATTAAATGCAATTGAACTCAATAAAGCCAGCCCTTGGGGCGACTAAAAATCGTAAGCGTATCGGTAGAGGGCCTGGATCAGGTCATGGGAAGACTGCGACCAAAGGACATAAAGGCCAAAAGGCTCGGAGCGGCGGGAGTATCAAAGCAGGCTTCGAAGGCGGCCAGATGCCTATGCAACGAAGGCTTCCTAAAAGAGGCTTTAATCCCTTAAACAGAATTGAATATGCACAAATCAATGTTGGTAAGCTAAATTCATTTGAGGCAAATTCAGTCGTTGATATTGAGGCTCTTGTTAGTTCAGGACTGATTGGTAAGGTCAAGTGTGGTGTTAAAATACTTGCTGATGGTGAACTGAGCAAAGCACTTACAGTTAAAGCTCACAAATTTAGTGCTGCTGCAAAGGAAAAAATACTCGCTGCTGGTGGAACTGCTGAGGAGATTATTTCTTGATAGAAGCATTTCAAAACATTTTCAAGATTCCTGAACTGAAGAAGCGAGTTCTCTTTTCATTGGCTATGCTTGCCGTATATCGTGTTGGTTGCCATATTCCAACGCCTGGAATAGACAGCATAGCTTTGTCTCATTTCTTTAAGCAAGCACAAGGGACTCTTTTAGGGCTCTTTGATATGTTTTCAGGTGGGGCTTTAGAGCGCTTAACCGTTTTTGCTCTTGGTATCATGCCTTATATTTCCTCCTCGATTATTTTTCAACTTTTGACGGTTGTAGTGCCTGCAATAGAGAAATTGTCTAAGGAAGGCGAGGCTGGCAGGAAAAAAATCATACAGTATACTCGCTATGGCACAGTAGTTCTTAGTGTTGTTCAAGGCTTGGGAATAAGTATTGGTTTGGAAAGTATGCGCGGCCCTGCTGGGGAGCTAGTTGTTCCCGTTCCAGGGTGGTCTTTCAGGATAATGACCGTTATTACATTGACCGCTGGAACAGCATTTATCATGTGGCTTGGTGAGCAGATGTCAGAAAAGGGGATCGGCAATGGGATCTCTTTGATAATTTTTGCTGGAATTGTTGCTCGGATACCGACTGCACTTCTGAATAGCATGAGACTTATTAAAAGTGGCCAGCTCTCTCTCTTTGTTATTCTGCTTGTAGTCGCACTGATGTTCTTTGTGATTGCGGCCATTGTCTTTGTGGAGCGTGGCCAAAGACGTTTACCCATTCATTATGCGAAAAGAGTCGTTGGCCTGAAGACATTCAGTGCTCAAACATCACATCTTCCGTTAAAGGTTAATATGGCTGGTGTCATACCGCCTATTTTTGCTTCATCAATTATTATGTTCCCGGCGACAATCGGTAATTTTATCAATATCCCTTGGGTCCAGACTGCTGCAAAAAGTCTGACGCCGGGTAACATGGTGTATAATATCTTTTTCGTTGCATTTATAATCTTTTTTTGCTATTTCTACACGGCTGTCACATTTAATCCCATTGATGTGGCGGAGAATGTAAAACGTCACGGCGGCTATATTCCTGGGGTAAGGCCAGGGAAAGAGACCTCTGACTATATTGATAAAGTACTAACTAAGCTGACATTCGCCGGTGCAATATACATATCTTTGGTATGTGTGTTGCCATCGATTTTAATTGGTAAATTTAATCTTCCATTTTATTTTGGAGGTACAGCTCTTTTGATTGCTGTCGGAGTCGGCATGGATACGGTCGCTCAGATAGAGTCGCACCTTATAACCAGAAGTTATGACGGTTTTATGAAGGGTGTAAAGATTAAGGGCAGACGTTAGTTCGGGTATGTTCAAATGAATCTGATTCTCTTAGGGCCTCCGGGGGCTGGTAAAGGCACCCAGGCTAAGTTGCTGGTTAAAAAATTTGGTATCCCTCAAGTTTCCACTGGGGATATACTTCGCTCAGCAGTGAAGATGTCCACGCCTATGGGAATTAAGGCTAAAGCTTTTATGGATGAGGGGATGCTTGTTCCTGACGATGTCGTAGTTGGGATTGTTAGTGAGCGTATTGCTCAGCCAGATTGCACCCTCGGTTTTATACTTGATGGTTTCCCTAGAACAGTCTCGCAAGCTGATGCGCTCAATTCGATGCTTGAGGTGCATGGTAAAAAAATTGACCATGTCATCTCTATTGCTGTTGATAAGGACGAGCTTCTGCTGAGAGTTACCGGGAGGCGCACCTGTAAGGGGTGTGGTAAGGGTTATCATTTAAGTTTTGAGCCGCCAGCTGTTCTTGGAATCTGCGATGAGTGCTCCGGGGAACTTTTTCAACGCGATGATGATTGTGAAGATACCATGATAAAGCGTCTTGATGTTTATGAGCATCAGACGGCACCTCTTATCGAGTATTATGAAAATTCTGGTTTGTTAAGAAGTATCCCCGGAGATGAAGCAATAGATGTGATCCAAATGAAAATTGCTACTATTGTTAAGGCTGCCGCGTGATAATTCTCAAGTCTCCTCTGGAGATAGAGAAAATGAGAAGATCATGTCGAATGGTTGCTGAGATTCTCAAGATTGTAAAGGCAGTTGTGAAGCCTGGGATAACAACCTGTTCACTTGATGAAATTGCAGAGCGAGAGACAGTTCGTCGCGGTGCACTCCCCGCATTTAAAGGTTATAGTGGATATAAATTTGCTCTTTGCTGCTCAGTGAATGATCAAGTTGTTCATGGAATGCCTAATAAGCGTGAGCTCTGTGATGGAGATATTTTAAGTCTCGATTTTGGAGTTTTGTATGAAGGCTTTTATGGTGATGCTGCTATCACCTTACCGGTAGGGTCTGTAGCTCAGAGCAGTCAAAAGCTGATAGATGTAACTGAGCAGTCTCTGTATAAGGCTATAGAATATGCTGTTCCAGGTGGGCATCTGTCAGATATATCGAATGGCGTTCAGGAGTATGTCGAGTCAAGAGGCTATAGCGTAGTAAGAGATTTTGTTGGCCATGGCATAGGTCGATCTCTTCACGAAAATCCTCAGATTCCTAATTATGGTAAGCCAGGTCGAGGTCCCAAGCTAAAGCCCGGAATGGTACTGGCTATAGAGCCGATGATAAATGAAAAGGGTTTTGCCGTTAAGGTGCTAGCTGATGGTTGGACAGCCGTAACTTGTGATGGTGGCCTTTCAGCACACTTTGAACATACAGTAGCAATAACAGAAAATGGACCAGACATTTTGACTAAGTTTGACTAGTAGATATAGCTGAAAGGAATAACTATGAAAGTACGAGCATCAGTCAAGCGGATATGTGATAAGTGTAAGATTATAAAGCGTAAAGGCGTAGTTCGTGTGATCTGTGACACCCCGAAGCATTCTCAGCGTCAGGGATAAGCGTACAAGCGTTAAGCGAGGAGGATTTAAATTGGCACGAATTTCGGGTATTGACCTTCCAAAGAGCAAACGGATAGAGATAGCGCTGACTTATATATATGGCATTGGCCGTTCAGCATCACAGCGCATACTCTCAAATTCCGGTATTGATTTTAATACGCGCACAGATAAGCTGACTGAAGCAGAGGTCGCTAGAATCCGTGAGTACATTGACAAAAATCTGAAGGTAGAAGGTGATTTGCGTCGAGATATATCAATGGATATTAAGCGCTTGATGGATCTTGGCTGTTACCGTGGCCTTCGGCATAGAAAAGGTTTGCCGGTACGCGGGCAGAGGACAAAAACAAACGCTCGAACTCGTAAAGGTCCTGCGCGCACAGTCGCCGGGAAGAAGAAATAGTCGTTAATTTGACCTGGAGGAACAATGGCAAGTCCTGCTAAGCGAGTAGTTAAAAAGAAAAAGGAAAAGAAAAATATTCCTAATGGGGTAGCCCATATTCAGGCAACCTTCAATAATACGATGATTACGATTACTGACCCTGTTGGGAATGTCGTAGCATGGTGTACATCTGGGTGCAAGGGGTTTAAGGGATCGCGTAAAAGCACTCCGTTTGCAGCCCAGGTTGCAGCAGAGGATTGTGCTAAGAAAGCCCAAGAGCATGGGATGAGATCTTTGGAGGTCTATGTGAAGGGGCCAGGTTCAGGGCGTGAGTCTGCTCTTAGAGCTCTTCAGGCTGCTGGTCTTCATGTTAGCTTCATAAAAGATGTAACTCCTATTCCCCATAATGGATGCCGTCCTCCAAAGCGGAGAAGGGTATAACATAGTAAATTTGCTAAGGAGGTTTTGATTGGCTAGATATACTGGACCATCCTGCCGTTTGTGCAGGAGGCAAAATATGGAATTATTTCTTAAGGGTGAGCGTTGCTACACAGACAAGTGTGCAATAAAGCGTAGGAACTATCCTCCTGGCCAACATGGTCAAGGCAGGGCTAAAGTGTCAGATTACGGCGTCCAACTTAGAGAAAAGCAGAAGGTTCGACGTATATACGGCATTTTGGAGAAGCAGTTCCGGACCTATTTCGATAAGGCTGATAGGATGAAAGGGGTAACTGGTGAGAACCTTTTGATCCTTCTTGAGCGCAGACTCGATAATCTTGTCTATCGCTTGGGATTCGCATCCTCAAGAATTGAAGCTCGTCAGCTTGTCAAACATGGTCATTTCACGCTGAACGGAAGGAAAGTAAATATACCTTCTATTCTCGTTAAAACTGGCGATGTAATTGAGCTGAAAGAGAAAAGTAGAAAAATTACTCGTATTACCGATTCTCTGGACGGTGTTGTCCGTCGTGGAATTCCTCAGTGGCTGGATCTTGATAAGGATGCGTTTAAGGGTGTGCTTAAGTCTCTGCCTGTAAGAGAAGACATCACTATGCCAATCCAAGAGCAGCTGATTGTAGAACTCTACTCCAAGTAACGGCTAAGAAACCTACACCGGAGGAATACATGTACAAGAATTGGCGTGATCTGATACGCCCCAAGAAGATACAGGTAGAATCGGAAACGCTTTCAGATACCTATGGTAAATTTTTTGCTGAACCATTTGAACGCGGTTTTGGTACCACTCTTGGTAATTCCTTGAGAAGAGTTTTGTTGTCCTCTTTGCAGGGTGCAGCTATAACTTCAGTTAAGATAAAAGGCGTATTACATGAGTTCTCTGCAATACCAGGTGTTACAGAGGACGTTACTGATATTATTTTAAATCTCAAAGGCGTTCGTCTTAGAATGCACGGCACTGAATCCCGCACCATAAGAATCATGCACAAGGGTGAAGGCATTATTAAGGCTGGTGACATTGCTACTGATTCAAACGTCGAGATCTTAAATAAAGATCATCATATAGCAGTCTGCTCTAAAGACGCTAATCTCGAAATCGAGATGGTAGTTAAGATGGGTAAGGGATATATTCCTGCTGACCGGAACAGAGACGAAAAAGCTCCGGTAGGCACTATACCAATAGATTCGATTTTTTCTCCGATCATTAAAGTTAACTTTCAAGTAACTAATGCTCGTGTAGGGCAGATAACTGACTACGATAAATTGACGCTCGAAATATGGACTGATGGTAGCGTAAAACCTGATGATGCCATAGCATATGCCGCGAAAATAATTAAAGAGCAGCTTTCCATTTTCATTAATTTTGACGAAGATGTTGAGCATCCCGAAGAAGTAGAATTAGAAGAAGATAGTGACAAGATTAACGAGAACCTCTATCGTTCAGTGGATGAGCTTGAGCTATCAGTTAGATCTGCTAATTGCCTTAAGAATGCTGGAATTAAGCTGATTGGGGAGCTCGTAATTCGAACTGAAGCAGAAATGCTTAAGACTCAAAATTTCGGTAGAAAGTCATTGAATGAAATTAAGGATGTTCTCGCTGATATGGGACTGTCCTTAGGTATGAAGCTGGATAATTTCCCTGATGAAGAAGTAATGAGGAGATTGCGCGGCGAACGTAAAGACGAAGAATAGTTCGCTCCAATTTGTAATATAGAAAGGAATAGTTGTCATGCGTCACGCTAAGGCAGGTCGAAGACTTGGGAGAACAACTAGTCACCGAATTGCAATGTTTCGGAATATGGTGACATCACTTTTACAGCATGAAAAGATTACAACAACAGATGCGAAGGCAAAAGAGCTACGACCGATAGCAGAGAAGATGATTACCCTGGGCAAGAGGGGCGATCTTCATGCTGTTCGTCAAGCGGCTGCCTATATACGCGACAAAAAAGTTGTTACTAAGCTCTTTGAATCACTTGCTCCTCGCTATAAAGAGCGCAGTGGTGGATATACTCGCATCATTAAACTTGGCATCCGGCCTGGAGATAATGCGAATGTGTCGATTCTTGAGCTGGTAGAAGAACAGGTTGGACAGAAACCTGTCAAGAAGACTGCTGCAAAGCGTACAGCTAAGACCGTGGCTGTTAAGGAAGTTGCTACTGCTGCTGTTACAGAAACAGCGTCTGCTCTGCTTGAGGAGGCTTCGCCTGTCAGCGCAGAGGTTTCTGATCCCTCAGAAACCTGCGAAGCAAAAGCAGACTGATTTCTTACGCGTATGAAATTGAAAGGCCACTGTTTCCAGTGGCCTTTTTTATGTAAAGACTAAGATTTAACGGCATGCTCACACGCCTTTGCCTCTTGCCACAGGCGTTCGAGTTCATCAATCGCGGTATCCTGAAGGGCTTTTCCTTGTCTGCGCAGTGACGCTTCAATATGGCTAAAGCGAGTAGTAAAACGATGGATGGTCTTGCTTAATGCGTCTTCTGAATCAATCGACATAAAACGCCCTAGGTTGACAGTGGCAAATAATAGGTCTCCAAGCTCCTCTGCAATTCTCGTCTGATTTCCTCCATCAAGAGCAATCTCCAGCTCATTTAGTTCTTCCTTGATTTTGCAAAGTACCTGCTGATGGCTGTCCCAGTCGAACCCCACTCTAGAGGCTTTTTCACCAATCTTTTGGGCTTTCAGAATTGCTGGAAGGTGAGGTGGGACTCCCGAAAGGGCCGAACTACGTTTATCTCCTTTTTCCGCTTTCTTGATCTTTTCCCAGTTTTCAACCTGTTGCTCGCTTGTTGCAATAATCTGATTGCCAAAAACGTGAGGGTGGCGTCTTACTAACTTGCCGCATATTGCTTGAATTATGTCAGCTATGGTAAAAACTCCGCGCTCCTCTGCGACAGCAGCGTGAAAGACCGGCTGCAGCAGCAGGTCGCCAAGCTCCTCCTTAAGAAGCTCATCATCCTTGTGGTCAATAGCTTCGATAACTTCATAACACTCTTCAATTAAATAGCGCTTAAGGGAATCATGAGATTGTTCTGCGTCCCAAGGGCAACCGCCTGGGGATCTCAGCTTCTTCATGATCTCTACAAGGGAGTCAAAGGTGTACTCAGGCATTTCGGGTCCCTTTCTTGTCTGCCGCTAAATATTCAGATAGAAAAGAATGTTTGAGTTTGGCAAAGCTCCCCTGTTCGATCGAATCGCGAATCTGAGACATCATATTCAGATAAAAATGGACATTATGAATGCTGGCAAGAATGGCCGACAATATCTCATTTGCGTTATATAGGTGATGGAGATAGGCTCTAGTGAAGTTTCTGCAGGTATAGCAGGTGCAGTTTGTGTCTATAGGATAGAAGTCGCGCCGGTAGTTTTTATTCGTAAGACGAATCTTGCCCCTTTGAGTAAAAAGTGTTGCGCTCCTGGCATATCGCGTAGGGATGACGCAGTCAAACATGTCAATTCCACGTTCGACACTCTCGAAAATGTCTTCAGGGAGTCCAACCCCCATGAGATAACGTGGTTTGTTTTCAGGTAAAAAAGGGGCTGTAACACTAACAACTTTCTTGAGAAGTTCTAGACCTTCTCCAACTGAAACCCCCCCGATTGCATAGCCAGGGAAGTCCATTTTAACCAATTCTTTGGCACAGTAAACGCGAAGGTCATCGTATACGCTGCCTTGTACAATTGCAAAAAGAGCCTGATCTTTTCTTGTCTGAGCAGTTAAACATTGTTCAGCCCATCTTATCGTTTTTTTAGTCGATTCTTCTGCGTAGCGCTTATCACACGGATATGGTATGCATTCATCAAATGCCATAATGATATCGGCACCTAATGCCTCTTGAATGGCAATAGCCTTAGGCGGATCAAGAAAGACCTCTTCACCAGTAATTTCGTGTTTGAAGTATGCTCCGGTTTCAGTAATACGCTTGTTGGGCAAGGAAAAAACTTGGAACCCACCAGAGTCGGTCAGGATGGGTTTGTCCCAAGCCATAAATTTGTGAAGTCCGCCAGCCTTTTGTATAAGACCCTCTCCGGGTCTTAGATGCAAATGATAGGTGTTGCTGAGAATGATTTGTGCGCCTGTGGCATTGACCTGTTCCGGCGTCATGGCTTTCATTGCGGCATGCGTCCCAACCGGCATGAAAATGGGCGTTTCGATAATGCCGTGCGGCGTTTTCAGTCTCCCACGTCTGGCAGAGGAGAGTGGGTCGTTGTTTATTAGGGTAAATTTAAAGTTGTCGAGAGATTGGTCACTCATATCATTGCCGCCTTTTCTCACGCTATATAGCTAAAAGCGCAATTTAGTATATCTAGCAAAAAGGGAACTAAAAAGCAACTGGGCTTCAGAAGCGGCTTTATTTGGTTTTTTTGTTGCTTTTTAGTGAAACGATGTTTAGTATACAGTATACAATGTAAAAATTAAATAATGCTAATATGTTGAAGTTAATCAATAATCTTTGGTTGAGGAGGGAATATGTGTGCAATAAATGAATGGCGAGCACCTCCTGCAGTAGAACATTTTTCGGCGGAGATACAGGGTTGTTATCGGATACTCCCGGTAACTCAAGTAACCAATTGTTATAAGTAATTACGTTAACGACAGAAAGCGGGAAAAAGGAAACCAATATGCAGATACTTACAACTTCTATTGGCAGAAAGATACTGATGGCGATTACTGGTCAGCTGATGGTCCTGTTCGTTGTCGTGCATCTGCTGGGCAACTCCTCGATTTTTGTTGGAGCAGACGGCATCAACGCATACGCCAAGCATCTTCATGATCTTGGCCCCCTGGTCTGGGTGTTTCGGCTTGCTATGCTCACCCTGATAGGCATCCACGGCATTTTTGGCATCCAGCTGACCCTTGAAAACAGTGCGGCGACTCCTCAAGCATATGCGGTGAAGAATCTTCGTAAAGCTACAATTTCAAGTAATAACATGATCTGGACTGGACTTCTTATCCTAGGATTCCTTGTATATCACCTTTTGCAGTTCACTGCTCGTGTGACACCTGACATTGTAAAGGGAGTGGATGCACTCGGAAGGTATGACGTTTTTACCATGGTGGTAACAAGCTTTAAAAATGGTGGCATTGCTGCCGTTTATGTTGCTGCAATGGTGGTTTTGTTTTTACATCTCAATCATGGAATTCAAAGTTTCTTCCAGACTATGGGGTGGACCACGGATAAGTCGCTTCCTGTGATCAGCAAGCTAGGCAAAGTGGTTGCCGTGGTTTTCCTTGTCGGCTACAGTTCCATTCCTGTATTCATCCTTACCGGCATTCTGAGCAAATAATAGGGGGTTCATTGTGATACTCGACGGAAAATGTCCAACCGGACCAATTGAAAAAACATGGGACAAACACCGCTTTGATTTGAAGCTGGTGAACCCCGCAAACAAAAGGAAATACAGTATTATAATGGTAGGTACAGGCCTTGCTGGCGGTGCTGCAGCTGCATCGTTAGGAGAGCTCGGCTACAATGTAATGGCATTTTGCTATCAAGATAGTCCGCGCCGTGCGCATTCTATCGCAGCTCAAGGCGGCATTAACGCTGCCAAGAACTATCCGAACGACGGTGACTCCATTTACCGGCTTTTCTACGATACGATCAAGGGCGGCGATTTCCGCGCTCGTGAAGCCGACGTTTGGCGGCTTGCTCAGGTATCAAACAACATCATCGATCAGTGCGTAGCTCAAGGTGTTCCTTTTGCCCGCGATTACGCCGGTTATCTCGACAACCGTTCTTTCGGTGGAGCCCAGGTTTCCCGTACCTTCTTTGCACGTGGCCAGACCGGTCAGCAGCTTCTCCTCGGCGCATACTCAGCCCTTTCCCGGCAGATCAAGCTCGGAACCGTAAAGATGTATAATCGCCGTGAGATGCTCGACCTGGTGGTCGTTGACGGTGTCGCCAAAGGCATCACCTGTCGCAACCTGGTTACTGGCGAACTTGAGTCGTATGCTGCGGATGCTGTCTGCCTGGCAACCGGCGGCTATGTCAACGTGTTCTATCTATCTACCAACGCAATGGGGTGCAGCGTTACTGCAAACTGGAAGGCCCACAAGAAAGGGGCTTTCTTCGCCAACCCATGTTACACGCAGATTCACCCGACATGCATTCCGCAGGCCGGTGACTACCAGTCCAAACTGACCCTCATGTCTGAGTCGCTTCGCAACGACGGTCGTTGCTGGGTTCCGAAGAAGAAAGAGGACTGCGGGAAGCACCCGAATGAAGTTGCCGAAGAAGATCGCGATTACTATCTCGAGCGTAAGTACCCTAGCTTCGGTAACCTTGCTCCGCGCGACATAGCCTCCCGTGCTGCCAAGGAGCAGTGCGACGACGGCCGCGGTGTCGGTCCTGGCGGTCGCGGCGTTTATCTTGACTTCTCCACATCGATCAAGCGTGTTGGCGCAGATACCATCAAGGAACGTTACGGTAATCTGTTCGAGATGTACGAGAAGATTACCGACGAGGATGCCTACAAGCGGCCGATGCGTATGTATCCGGCACCGCACTACTCAATGGGCGGGCTCTGGGTTGATTACAACCTGATGAGCAACATCCCCGGCCTGTTCGTTCTCGGCGAAGCGAACTTCTCGGTTCACGGTGCCAACCGCCTCGGGGCTTCCGCCCTCATGCAGGGCCTTGCCGACGGCTATTTCGTTATTCCTAATACCATTGCCGGATACCTGGCAACAGTCAAGCCGACCAATGGTCAGACCGACAATCCTGAATTCAAAAAGTCGGTTGAAGATGTTCAATCAGCACAGAAAAAACTTCTTGGCATCAACGGAAAGAAGACAGTATCCGAGTTCATGCGTGAACTGGGTGGTCTGATGTGGGAAAACTGCGGTATGGCTCGCAGTAAGGAAAGCCTTGAGACCAACCTCAAGAAAATTCCGGCGCTGCGCGAAGAATTCTGGAAGAACGTTAAGGTTACCGGCACCGGCACTGAGTTCAATCAGGATCTGGAGAACGCCGGCCGCACTGCCGACTTCCTTGAGTTTGCCGAGCTGATGTGTCGCGACGCCCTTCACCGTAACGAATCATGCGGTGGTCACTTCCGCGTCGAGTATCAGGACGAGGGTGAAGCTCAGCGTGACGACGCCAACTACTGCTATGTCGGCGCCTGGGAATTCAAAGGTGACAACAAGGAACCTGAGCTGCACAAGGAGCCGTTGAAATTCGAGAACGTACATCTCGCGGTAAGGAGCTACAAATAATGAGCGGACATAACGACCACAAAACAATGACGCTGAACCTGATCGTATGGCGCCAGAAAGGGCCTAACGCTCCGGGCAAGTTTGAAACCTATACTGCAAAGGGAATCACCGAGCACCACTCCTTCCTTGAGATGCTCGACGTGGTGAACGAAGACCTGATCAAGTCCGGCAAGGAGCCGATTCAGTTTGACCATGACTGTCGCGAGGGGATTTGCGGAATGTGCTCGCAGGTGATCAACGGCATGCCGCACGGCGGCCAGGAGCGCACCACCGTTTGTCAGCTCCATATGCGGAAATTCAAGGATGGCGATACCATCTACATTGAGCCGTGGCGCGCTACAGCATTCCCGCTGGTTCGCGATTTGGTTGTTGACCGTGAGGCGCTGGATAAGATCGTCCAGGCCGGTGGTTACACCTCCTGCCATACCGGTGGTGTTGCTGACGGCAATGCTATCTTGATCCCGAAACCGGCTGCTGACGAGGCCATGGACGCTGCCGAGTGCATCGGCTGCGGTGCTTGCGTTGCCGGTTGTCCAAACAGCGCTGCCATGCTGTTCACCGGAGCCAAGGTTTCCCAGTTGGCGATTCTGCCGCAGGGCAAGGCCGAGGCTGCCGAGCGCGTTACCAACATGGTAAATGCCATGAAGGATTGCGGTTTCGGTAACTGTACCAACCACTATGAGTGCCAGGCTGCATGTCCAAAAGGGATCAATGTCAAGTTCATTGCCCGGATGAATCGTGAGTACTTGAAGTCCCTCTTTTAGAAGTTAGTTGTGACTTTCAGAGCTGTCGCAGGGCAGGGAGCAATCCCTGCCCTGTTTTTACATTCGGGTGCAAATGTTTACCTTTGCCAAGATCCTCTTTGATATCAAACTATCTGAGTGCACCGATAAATATCTGCTCTTCGGTATCAGGAACTATTTCTGCCCTGCTTTTGTTGATGCCTCGGCACGGCTTCGGGATAATAATGCCGTCTCTGCAGTATTTGATCAGGAACTTGCGACAAACCCTGCCGCTCTCCGGAGGTTTCAGAAACCTCCTCTGCCATTTGCCTTCCATTTGCCATTACTGAATATTGCCGATAATGAGCCGTCTGCCTGTTCAATTACCCTGACAATTGCCGGAACCGCTGTCAATCACCTGGCGGTTTTTCTCCTGGCAATGGAACTTGCCTTAGATGAGCTTGCGGCACAAGCGTCAATAAGCATTTCGGTTAGTCGATGTTGTTCCGTTGCCAGTGACGGAGGGCTGTCAGAATTGTCTGATTCTGGCGATGGGCTTATTTTGCTGTCTTCTTCCGAATTTGTCGACGGTGCGTACGAGCTGGTCAAGCTTGAGTTAGTGACGCCACTAAGATTGATACGACAGGGGAAGGTGCTGCGTGATTTGTCATTTCCGAATCTTGTTCGTTCACTAATGCGGCGCGTTTCATCTCTGGCATATTATTATGGGAATATTGATTTGGAGTGTGATTTTAAATGGCTCTCTGAAATCTCCACTCAAGCAAGGGTTGTTGCCATTGATATGCAATCAGCAAAATGGCCTGTGCTGCAAGAAGGGATGCTTGGTAGCATAACGTATTCTGGGGTAGCACCTGAGTTTCAGCAATTCCTGCAGACGGGGTCAGAATTCAATGCGGGAAAAGGTGCCGCATATGGAGGTGGAGAATTTAGAATGCTCAACAGCGAAAACGAATACCCTTAATAGATTATGATGTATTCGTGGTCTTGGGCTATTCGGGATATCTCCAGAGTGTCCTTGATAATATAACTTTTCCCTTCCAGGGTGAAGGTTAGCGTCCCATCCCCGTTATCAACAGCGCTTTCAATCAGTGTTTCAAAGAGTGCAGTTTTAACCATGTCCATCTCTCCTTTAACCCAGTTATTACCATGTTTGGATTTTTCCGTAAAGCATGCATCATTGAATCTGCTAAGAGCTATGTCATACTCGAAGTATTCTACGGTTAGGAGACTTTATGAGCAGTGAACGCTTGAGCGGTATCCTCCTTCATCCAACCTCGTTGCCAGGTAATTGTGGAACTGGTTCTTTTGGGGCTGAAGCCAGGCAATTCATAGATTTCTTGCACGCTGCAGGCCAAAGGCTTTGGCAGGTTCTTCCTCTTGGTCCAACGGGCTATGGCAACTCACCGTACTCCTGCTATTCGGCTTTTGCAGGCAACCCCCTTTTAATTAACCTTGAGCTCATAGCTGATGAAGGCGATCTCCTCGGCTCCGACTTGGTTGAAAACTTGCCGCGAGACCGGGTGGATTTTGCCGCAGTTAGCGAAGTGAAAACAAGACTCTTGAAGCTGGCCGCAGAACGATTTATTGAGAGCGATAACTTGGAACGGAAAAGAGAGTTCTGGCAGTTCTGTGATTCAACTTTCTGGCTTCACGATTATGCCCTCTATAAGGCATGCAAAGATCATTTCCATGGTAAACCATGGAACCGCTGGCCGCTAGATCTTGCTCGGCGCTCAGCAGATGCTGTTGCTAGGTATTCGGAGAGGCTGGGGGTATCTATTGGAGAGCAGAAATATATTCAATGGCAATTTTTTCGACAGTGGCACAACTTGAAACAGTACGCGAATGCCTGCGGAGTGAGAATTATTGGTGATGCCCCCATATTCGTTGCTTATGACTCTGCCGATGTCTGGTGCAATCAGCCCCTATTTAGGCTTGATGGGAGTGGCAAGCCTCTGGTGGTTGCCGGAGTCCCCCCTGATTACTTCAGTGCGACCGGTCAAAGATGGGGAAATCCGTTGTATGACTGGGACCGCATGGCCGAGGACGGCTTCGGCTGGTGGGTGGCTAGGCTTAAAAGTGATATGGGCCTATATGACTTTGTGCGGATCGATCATTTTCGGGGTGTCGAGGCCTTCTGGGAAATTTCAGCAAAAGAAAAAACCGCGGTACATGGCCGCTGGGTCAAAGGGCCAGGAGATTCCCTGTTTAATGCGATTGGTGCTACGCTAGGCCCTCTGCCTCTTATTGCCGAAGATCTAGGGGTTATAACACCTGAAGTTGAAACGTTGCGCGATAGATTTGGCCTTCCCGGTATGAAGATCCTGCAGTTTGCCTTTGAGGGTGGTCCGGGTAATCCGTATCTGCCTCACAATTATCGTCGTAATAGTGTTGTTTATACTGGCACCCATGATAATGATACAACTGCAGGGTGGTTTGCCAGCCTTACCGGAGTGCAGAAGGCTGCGGTCTGCAGTTATCTGCGCTGTAAACAGGATGAAGTTGTTTGGGAAATGATCCGTGCGGCGATTTCATCTGTTGCCCGCTATGCTGTTATTCCTTTGCAGGACCTGCTTTGCCTAGACTCATCTGCAAGGATGAATGTGCCGGGATCAGCATCTGGAAACTGGAGTTGGCGGCTCTTGGGCGATCAACTCTCTGACGGTTTGGCTGTTATAACTAGGAATATGAGCAAGCAGTACAATCGCTGCTCTTGATAACTAGTTGTAATTGAACGGCGCGAGCCGCTAATAGAAAATAGTCGAAAAAAACTTATTGACAGGATTGGGTTGAATTGTTATAAACGCGATTCGTTTGGCGGGGCAGCAGGAAAGCGGAGT
>NZ_JAHCVJ010000014.1 GCF_018476885.1 Geoanaerobacter pelophilus | reverse complement strand
GCAAAGAATGTGACTGGGCTGCGCGAATTCGCTTTCTATGGCGAGAACGCTTTTGATGCTCTTGTCCGGCTGTCTACCTCGCTCCAGGGGGTCAATGAAGGGTTGGAGCTGATAGACGGCACTTTCATTAGATCAACAATGTCAGGCGCCAATGCTGCTTATAAGCTCACCGAACTTATGGGCGGGCTTGATAAATTCTCCGACGCTATCGACACCTATTTTACAACCATGTTCAGCGATGCCGAACAGGAAGGGCGCAAGGCAGCCCAGGCAGCCCGCCAGGTGAATGTCGCTTTCAACGAGATGCATTTAACCGTGCCAACTACCCGCGAAGGATTCAGGACTCTGGTTGAAAGTTTGGATCTGACCAGGGAAACCGGCCAGGCGCTTTTTGCCTCTCTGATGAATATTGCCGAATCGTTCGGCACGGTCATGGACGCAGTTGACGCGGCGTATGCAGCCCAACAGGATCTGCAGATCCGCCGCTTGAGAGTAGCCGGCAACGATGCCTCGGCCGATCTCCTGGAGCTGGTAATCGATCAGCAGAAAGAATACCAGGATTATCTCGGCAAGGGCTATGACGTCACTGAGCTGCTGATTGTCCAGCAACTTGAATATGAAAAGGCAGTAAAAGACGTTTCAACCACCCTTAAAGAGTCGTCAAACGAGATGACCATTGCTGCCGAGCAGATCAAGAGCAAACTATCCTCGGCAGTTTCGGCTCAGATGCAGATCATGACTACTCTGAAAAACATGCTGAGTGGTGATCTTTCGACGCTCTCGCCTGATCTCAAGTACAACCAGCTCGGCTCATCGTTCCGGGCCACTGCCGACCGCGCCCGGCTCGGCGATGTTTCTGCTTTGGAAGGGATCAGCCAGATCGCCCAGGAGTTCCTGACCTCGTCGCGCAGTTACAATGCCAGCGGTCCGGCCTATGCTGCCGATTTTGCCTTGGTCACTCAAACCCTGGCCGAGCTTGGCGGCCTGCCAACCTCCACCGAGATCCAGATCGACGTGGCCCAGCAGCAGCTTAGCAAGCTTAAAGAGATCCAGGCCTCGATTGCTGACGGCAATATCGACCAGCTCACCTACCTCAAGTCGATCCTGGGTGAAAACAGCGGCGTTTCGACTTTGCTTGAGCAGTACCTCAAGGCGGATCAGGCGGCCAAGGATTCCGCAACCCAGGCGGCAGCCGATGCCCAGGCTGCAGCAGAGGCCGAGCGTCAAAGAATAGCTGCAGAGCAGGCGAGGGCAGCTGCCGTTGCTGCCGAGGTGCAAGTTAAGGCCAGAGAATATGCTCAGGTCGCCATGGAATATTCAGTTGGCAAGCGCACCGGCTACGACTCTAAATATGACGTCGGGCCAATAGTTAATGGCGTTTCTTCCCCGAACGGCAAGATTGACACCGGTGACGGTATTGTCTGGCTGAGTATCGCCAACGGCAGCGGCAATGTCACCGATGAAATCAAGAAAATGCTGGGTATCAGCAGCTATGACGTTGGCTCACCGTTCATCCCTTACGACCAGATGGCCCAGGTTCATAAAGGCGAGATCATTGTCGACCCGGCATCGTCGGCAGTGCTTCGCAAGTACGGAATCCAGGTCAACGGCAGTGGCGGCGATAATTCCGAACTGGTTGCGCTGCTCAAGGAAGTTATCACCGAAGTCCGCGCCCTGGTTCGCCTCTCCGGCGCCGGGCATTCCCAGCAGATCGATAAACTTACGGCATTGGAAAAGGTGCTGTCTGGCATTGAACGTGACAACCGGCAATTGGTTAATCAATGAGTGAATATCTTATAGAAATCCCTGCCCATACTGGCAGTGCTGTTGAAACTCTCCGATTCACCAGCGGTTCCGGTCGGATTTATGACGGCTATTACTATGAACCATGTGTGTCTAACCCTGGTGCGCTGAAAATAATGATGTTTGGTGAAGGTACTACAAGAGGCGCATCCAAAATAGGTTACGGAGAAATACAGCTGGTCAATAAAGATGGCCAGCTGGACAGCCTCCGCAACTATGGAATAGGTGGGAGAATCGCTGTGATACGAGAGTTAATTGCTGGGGTGACTATTGGCATGACGTTGAGTTGCAGCATGGAGCAACCAGTATTCAACGATTCATCTGTGTCAATCAGGATAAAGGATCCCCAAGTCGTTCTTGATGTAGCTTTCCAGGAAAATAAATATGCCGGCACCAACGTTCTTCCCGCAGGGGTTGAAGGTACTGCTGACATCAAGGGTAAGCCGAAACCTGTATTGTTGGGTCAGGTGTCGAATGCCACGCCTTTTCTGGTTAATACCTCGCGGTTGATTTATCAGGGGCATGACGGGGCGTTGCAGGATATCCCCGCAGTTTACGACAAGGGTGTTCTACTTGGCCGGGGCACTAATTACACTAGCCAAGCAGATATGGAGGCAAACCCGCCGGCCGAAGGATATTACCGAGCATGGCTGGGTGGTGGCATGTTCCGATTAGGATCGGCGCCAGCCGGAGTTGTAACGTTTGACGGGATACAGGGTGCAACTGCAGCAAATAGAACTGCTGCCCAGATTGCAAAGCAGATCGCCTTGCGGGTACTCACAACAAACGACCTGATCGACCAGGACTTCACTGATCTGGACACCCTTAATAGCGCTGTTATTGGCATATATATAAATAGCGAAACAACCATTGCAAAGGCATTGGATGAGGTAATCGGCAGTATCGGTGGATGGTATGGGTTTGACGCGAATAATAAGCTCAATGTTGGCCGGTTGGATTCTCCTTCAGGCACTCCTGAAATCGAACTCACAAAGCAGGAAATAAGCAACCTTCAGCTACTGCCTACCAAAGACGAAGGACGTGGTTTACCGGTCTGGAAAGTTAATTTGAACTATGACAAGGTTGCCACGGTTCAGAACATGACAAGTCTTGCCGGCAGCTTGAATTTCTCCTGGGTTGCCGGAACTCTCCCTGCATCAGCATATTGGTCGGCAATCACTTATGGTAATGGCTTGTTCGTTGCAATCCCGCAAAACGGTTCGGCCTACGCGACATCCCCGGACGGTATTGCCTGGGTCTCACGGACCCTGCCGTCGCCTCCGACTGGCGGTTATTGGGTAAAAATAGCTTATGGCAATGGCACTTTTGTCTTGCTGGGAAATGGGGCAAATGGCAATGCCACCAATGTTTATGCAACATCAACTGACGGCATAAATTGGACTCCTGGGACGTTGCCGGTTTCAAGTGTTTGGGTGGCTATTACCTATGCGAATGGCCGCTTTGTTGCCTTGGCTGCCAGCAGTACAGTTTGTGCCTTGAGTTCGACTGATGGTACTACCTGGAGCCAAGGCGACTTGGCTAATGGTACTTGGACCAGCGTTGCTTATGGTAATAATGTGTTTGTGGCTATTACCTATAATGGCAGCGCTTTGGCAACCTCTCCTGATGGTGTGACCTGGACGGCCCGGACGCCAACAAACAGCGCTGGCAGGTCTGTCACGTTCGGTAATGGGCTTTTTGTGGCAATCGTCTACAACAGCAATGTTTTTGCCACATCACCCGACGGAATAACCTGGACAGCGCGGACCATGCCGATGACGGCATATTGGTCAAATATTACTTATGGCAATAGGGTTTTTGTTGCGACAGTCGAGAATAACAGCAAGGTGGCAGCTGTTTCTCCTGACGGTATTTTATGGTATCAGGTCGGCTTGCCGTCAGCTGCCAACTGGCAGGGTATTTCTTATGGTAACGGCTCATTTATCGCCGTATCGTTCAATAGCGCCAACATCTTCACCTATAGAATCGCACCTTCCACGGAGTACCTTTCGCGGGTTTCCTTAGAATATCGCACGGTAAATGACTTTGATGATGCTGTCTTGACCGTGCATCCGTTGGCGACAGAAATAACCTTGGACAGTTTATTGGTGTCGTCAGCGGCGGCACAAACAGAAACCACTCG
Source organism: Geoanaerobacter pelophilus (assembly GCF_018476885.1). Lineage (NCBI taxonomy): Bacteria > Pseudomonadati > Thermodesulfobacteriota > Desulfuromonadia > Geobacterales > Geobacteraceae > Geoanaerobacter > Geoanaerobacter pelophilus. The sequence goes on along the minus strand of NZ_JAHCVJ010000014.1, from coordinate 43,345 downwards.
GCAACTTAGTCTGCGGAAAGTTCGTCGGGATTATGTATCGATCTCAATTGACTCGAGTGTTCTTGCCAGCATGCCTACGGTCGGGAAAGTCATAAAAATAACGTACCCACGTTACGGATATGATGCCGGAAAGCTATTTGTCTTGATCGGCGTGAATATGGAATTGTCGGCTAAAAAAATCACTTTTTATCTGTGGGGCTGATATGCCTTGTTTATTTTGTTTCCCGAACCGCTTGGATGATTCTCTCAGTTACAGCACGACATTGTCCGGCGGATCCTGGTCGGCCACTCTGCCACTGACAAATCTGAAAAGCCCATTGTTATCGAAAAAAGCCCGGTCAACGAATGCTCTGGCAGCATCCACCCAGTTCAATACTGATATGGGCACACCGCGAGCCATTAGAGCCCTGGCGCTGCTTAGGCACAACCTCAGCTCTGCTGCCACTGTCAGATTTCGGGGCTATTCTGATTCGGGCTATACGTCGTTGGTTTGGGATTCAACCGCACTGTCGGTATGGCCGGAAGGTTACCCGGCCGTGGAAAACAAGAAGCGTTACCAAGAGGATTTTTATGTCATTCTGACTGCGGCAGTAACTGCCCGCTATTGGAAAACCGAGATCGTTGATACCGCCAACTCGGCCGGATATATTGAGATCGGCCGGGCCTTTTACGCGCCGGCATTTGAACCGGGTTTAAACATGTCTTATGGCGCATCAATCAGTCTCGAGACAGACACTACCTCAGAGCGGTCAAAAGGTGGAGTGGATTATTATGACCGATCTGAACCGCGTCGGGTAATACAGTTTACTCTGCCGGTCAACTCTCAGGACCAGGCGTTCAGCGACATATTCGACATGCAATGGGATCGAGGCATTGATCAGCCGCTGCTTTTTGTATTCGAGCCAACAGACACCGGAGTACTGTTGAAAAAACGGAGCTGGCTGGCAACATTGCGGCGGTTATCTGCGATCGAATTCCCATACGTTAATAACCACTCTGTGGCGTTTGAATTGATGGAGACTTTATAGGAAGGAATTAAGAGGCAGCGATCGAGCCGTACTGGCATACGACTCGAACGCCAAACCCACAGAACAAGGCTGTGAGCCGACCAAGGCTGCCCCGCCCTGATCAGAGCAAGGGTAAGCCTACCATAAACTGACAAAACTGCAATGGAGGCTCAAATGAATAAACCGATTTTCCCATGGATAGGAGGCAAGAGAAGACTTGCCAAACATATATTGCCGCTCATCCCGGAGCATACCTGTTATGTAGAACCTTGCGCCGGGGCTGCTGCCATCCTCTTTATGAAAGAGCAATCCAAGGTTGAAGTGCTGAACGATATCAATCTTGACTTGGTCACATTATATAGAGTAGTCCAGCATCATCTTGAGGAGTTTTTACGACAGTTTAAATGGGCTTTAACCAGTCGTAAAATCTTCGAGTGGCTGCAGGAAACGCCACCGGAAACATTGACGGATATCCAGCGAGCAGCGCGGTTTTTTTACCTGCAAAAGCTATCATTTGGCGGCAAGGTTGATGGCCGGACATTCGGCACGGCAACGACAAGCATGCCCCGATTGAATTTGCTGCGGCTTGAAGAGGATCTCAGCCAGGCACATATAAGACTGGCCAGGGTTTGTATCGAGCATTTAACCTGGCAGCGCTGCATGACCAAGTATGATCGGTCGCACACGGTTTTCTATCTGGATCCACCGTATTGGCAAACCGAGGGTTATGGGGTTCCTTTTGGGATCGAGCAATACCAGGAGATGGCTGAAATGATGCGGGCAGTGAAAGGCCATGCCATTCTAAGTATCAATGACCATCCCGACATCCAGGAGATCTTTAAGAGCTTCTCTTCCAAGCTGGTGGATATAGACTATACAGTTGGTGGAGGAGCTAAGGGAGTAGGGAGGAAAGAGTTGATCATCTGGAACTGGTGACTCCCGTATTTAGATTGTAAGAAGTTTATATATGGCATGCTTCCCTATGCACTGTTCCCTGAAAATCGATCTGAGGGCAAATGAGAGCGTTGGGGTAAGTTTCACTAGTGGGACGAGGTGGGATTATTCATATAATAATGAAAGTCATTATCAATAAATAGTTGATATTTAAGGGGGCTTAAAACACCCCCTTATTTTATGAAATAATTCAATGTAGCTACTGCCAAAGCAATCGTACATCACTGTAAAAGCAATCGCGCCGCTATAGTAACTGGCTTAGGGATTCTAAAGAGGATTAAACGAGAAACGTCCCACAGATAATCACGTCAATATCGTACTTGACATAATATATCTTATGGGACGTAGAGTCTCGGAGGTCTTTTATGTCAAACTGCACCGTTTATGGGATTAAATTTGTAACCAAATTTTACACGAAATTGTAACCCTCTCAAACTCACCACGTTACTATCCCTCCTACAAAAAATAATTCGTAGCAATGCTAAAATCGGAGATATAGCCGATTGCAGATAAAATGACTAAGATTGTCAATTGGCATAAGACTTTCCCTTATAGGCTTAGAACCGTGCTCACAAAGAGTTACCATTCTAATTACGTATCAGGCAAAACAGTTGAATTGCGTTCACCGAGTTTATTGTTAAGATGATACAGTCTGTTAGTAAATCGCGAATATATAAATTAATGAGTTGCGCAGGATTCTCTAACAAGATTCTGTGGCTAGCCAAACCGAATCCTTGTAGCTAACGCCCTAAATCGTCAATACAGTGCATGAAAACTCTATTGGAGCAATGACGAATGGTTGAAGTGCTACAACAATTCCAGACATTGTTCAGCAATATGGGCCAAGGGGCGTTTCTGCAGAATGCCGATGGTCAGCTTGTGGACGTTAACTCCGCCGCCCTGGCACTCTTCGGCCTAACCAGAGAAGAGTTCTTCGAACGCACCTCCTCCCCCCCCGCGTGGCAAGTTATAACCGAAGACGGCCAGCAACTGCCGCCGGAATGTCACCCCGCCACGCTTGCACTGACCACTGGCAAAACGGTGCGGGACATGGTGGCCGGGGTGTTCAGCTCCAAGCGGAATGACTTTATCTGGCTGGAAGTCAATGCCATTCCGATGTTCCACGAGGAAGAAACAGTTCCTTACCAAGTATTAGTTACCCTTCACGATATCTCAGAGCGGAAGCAAGTCGAGTTGGTCTACCGGGCAAGGCTCCATCTGATGCAATTCGCAGCAGACCACACGTTGGATGAGCTGCTGGTCGAAACTCTGGATCGACTGGAGGCACTCACCGGCAGCTTGATCGGCTTCTATCATTCCTATGATGAAGAGAGCCGCTGCGTAACCCTCAAAGCATGGTCCACCAGAACAGTTCGTGATTGCTGCCGGGCTGATGAAAAAAACTGGTATTACAGCGTCGATAAGGCAGGAGTATGGATAGACTGCATCACGGCCCGTAAACCGGTGATCCACAACGAATATGCCTCCCTGGACCATTGCAACCTGTCAAAGGAACCTGCTGTCGTTGTTCGTGAGATGGTGGTGCCAGTCTTCCGCAACAACAAGATAGTGGCGATTCTCGGTCTGGGGAATAAGCCCCATGAGTACAACGAAAGCGACGTGAAGGTTGTCAGTCTGCTCGCCGACCTGGCGTGGGACATTGCCGAAAAGAAGCTGCAGGAAGAACAACAACTGCAGTCGGCAAGGCAGTATGAGGTACTGACGGAGACGTCGCTCGATGCCTACTGGATAGTTGACCGGACTGGAAAGATCATCGAGGTCAACGACCTGGCCTGCCGGCAGTATGGCTACAGTCGGGAGGAAATGCTGAATCTCTCCTTGCGTGATTTAGAGGCGCGCGAGAATGATGCCCAGTTGGAGGGGCACTCGGCGAACATCGTAGTCCAGCGTCATGACAGATTCGAGACCTGCCACCGCCGTAAGGACGGTACGCTGCTCGACGTTGAAGTAAGTGCCACCTTTATTCCGAGCAAGGATATTTTTCTCGCCTTTATCCGTGACATCACGACTCGGAAGAAAGAAGAACGGGCGCTTCAGGAGAGTGAGGAGCGATTCAGACAACTGATCGAGACAACAAATACCGGCTATGTAATTCTCGACGAATTGGGGCGGGTCGTGGATGCAAACTCGGAATACGTCCGCTTGACCGGCCGCAATAACCTGCAGGAGATCATCGGGCATTGCGTAACTGAATGGACCGCTACCCATGATTTAGACCGAAATGTGGATGAAATACGAAAATGCATCGAAACAGGAGTTGTACGGGGTTTTGTTGTTGACTACCTTTCTCCGGAAGGGGTACTCACCACGCTGGAAATAAATGCCTCCGTAACCCGAAAGTTGGACTCGTTGCAAATTCTCACACTGTGCCGGGACATTACTGAACGAAAGCGCATTGAGGAATCAATGAAGGCAAGTGAGGCGTTCCTGCTCAAGACCCAACGTACGGCTCATATCGGGATTTATGATTTCGATATTGTTCAAGACAGATGGACGAGTTCCAATGAAATGGACGATATTTTCGGCATTGACGCTGCCTTTACTCGCACATTCTCTGGGTGGCTGGACCTGATCCATCCTGATCAGCGCGACCGCATGGCAGCCTATTTTTCTGATCTCCTGGTTGCCCAGAGATGGTTCGAGATGGAATATGAGATTATCCGCCCGGTTGATGGCCAGATTCGCTGGGTTTTCGGCATTGGCGAATTTGAGTATGACACTGATGGCAAAGCCAAGAGAATGTTCGGCACCATACAGGACATCACCGATCGCAAACAAGCCGAAGAGGCACTGCGAGATCAGCAGCAAATGATCAATGCGATTGTGGAAAGTTCACAGGACTGGATCTGGGCGATTGATCTTTCCGGCAACCACACCTATTCAAATCAGGCAGTGCAACAGATTCTCAACTACTCCCCGGAAGAGTTCCAGTGCATGGGGTTGGAACTGGTCCACCACGAGGATCGGCAGAAGATTAACGAACTCTGGTCGGGATGGATTGCCTCCCGACAGGGATGGAGCAACATTGTGGTGCGCTGGCGCGCCAAAGACGGATTCTATCGCTACCTGGAAAGCACCGCCGTACCGATTCTCGATCCGCAGGGCGAATTGCTCGGTTTTCGTGGTGTAGATCGCGACATCACGGAACGCAAATTGGCGGAAGAGGCGCTTAGGGCCAGTGAAGAACGTTTTCGCAGTATTATGGCGTTGTCGCCCGATATTATCAGCATCATTGGCCAGGGTGGTGAGTTGCTCTACAACTCACCAGCAGCGCAGCGGATTCATGGCTACACAGATGAAGAGATGATTGGCATTAACACCTTTGACCTGATTCATCCGGATGATCAGGAAAAGGTGAGCAAAGGATTCAACCTCCTCCTGCAATCGCCGAATCAGGTCCATGTAGTCCAGTACCGCTACCGGAACAAGGACAGCAGCTACAGCTGGATGGAGTGCTCTGCCAACAATCAGCTGACCAATCCTCTCCTGCGCGGCATTGTTGCTATCTCACGTAATATCGACGACCGCATACGGATGGAAGATGAGCGCCTCCGACTGGAGCAGCAGCTTCTGCACACACAGAAACTGGAGAGCCTAGGCATATTGGCCGGCGGCATTGCTCACGATTTCAACAATATCCTTACCGCAATCATCGGTAACGTCGAGTTAGCCATTATTTCGCTCAATCCCCAGTCCCCCGCTCTAGACAACCTGCAGCGGATCGAAAAGTCTGCTGTCCGTGCCGCTGAGCTTGCCCGTCAGATGCTTGCCTACTCCGGTAAAGGGAAATTTGTCATTGAGGCCATCGATCTGAACCAACTGGTGGAGGAGATGGGGCACATATTTGAGGTCTCCATCTCCAAGAAGGCACTGCTCCGTTACGACCTCAATCGGCCGCTCCCCAGAGTGGATGCCGATGCAACTCAGATCAGTCAAATCGTCATGAATCTTGTGATCAACGCCTCTGAGTCCTTTGGCGATAAAAGCGGCATTATCGCCATCAGAACAGGCTGTGTGGAGTGCACTGAAAACTACCTGAAGGATGCCTGGCTGGTCGATCCGCTGCGGGGAGGGCTCTACGTCTACCTGGAAGTTGCCGATACCGGCTGTGGTATGGATCAGGAGACTCTTGCGAAGATCTTCGACCCGTTCTTCACCACCAAGTTCACTGGCCGTGGGTTAGGAATGGCGGCAGTGCTTGGCATTGTCAGGGGGCACCATGGAGCCATAAAGGTTACCAGTGAACTGGGCAACGGCTCCACTTTCAAGGTACTATTGCCAGCATCTGATCAGGAGCTAGAAATCGAACCCTTACAGACTCAGACAGAAGACTGGAAGGGGCAAGGAAAAGTTCTGCTGGTAGACGATGAAGAAGACGTAAGAGATATTGGAATGGCCATGCTTCAAATGTTAGGTTTCACTGTTGTCACTGCAAATGATGGTAACGATGCGGTAGAGGTTTTCAAGGCAAATCCCGACATATCCTTTATCGTACTAGACTTAACCATGCCAATAATGGATGGCGAACAGTGCTTTTACGAACTCATGCGAATCAAGCCAGACGCCAAAGTTGTCATGTCCAGTGGTTTTAGTGAGCAGGAAGTCACTCAGAAGTTTATGGGTAAAAAACTCTCAGGATTCATTCAGAAACCCTATACAATGTCAGCAATGAAAGAGGCGATTCAGAAAATACCAATATAGAAACACAGTAACGTTGCCTCTGTTCGCCTATACCCACACAGCATTGGGGAATTTTGTTACAGCTGTTAGCTGTTCCGCAACTTTAATCTCAAAAACGATGATTATTTTACTATCTCTGTAAATTGCTCAGAGTCTTTATGTCGATGACCTTTTGAATCACATTAGACAATTCGACGAAATTGACTGGTTTGTGTAGATAACAGTCAAATTGAAGTTTAGATTTTATATCATAACCTGATCTGCTGTGCGCTGATACTCCTATTATAAATGCTTGCGGTTCGAGTTTTTTGATATTGTTAGCCAACTCGAAGCCATCCATTCCTTGCATCGATAGATCTGTAATGACAATTATAGGATTATTCTCTTTAAACAGCCGAAACCCAGACTCTCCATCCAGGGCAGAATAAATGTTTAGGTTTGAAAATTTAACCGATAACATTGATAACATAAGATTCAAAGCATCAGGGTTATCTTCAACACATAAAATACTTGGTCTATTTGTGTTCATTGGATAACTCTCACTACTTCGATGCGGAACTCTGCTCCCTTTGATCCATTACTGACAGTCAGCATACCGTTCATGTTTTTCTCGATAATAGTTTTTGCCATATATAGTCCGAGTCCAGTACCTTGTTGTACACCTTTTGTTGTAAAGTACGGATCAAATACTTTTTCAATTATGTCGTCTGATACTCCTCCACCATTGTCTGATATTTTAATTGTACATTTATCATCGTTACTATCAACGCTTATAGATATTTCTGGATCGATTGCCTTGCGCTCGATCAAGACATCTCTTGCGTTTATAAGTATATTTAATAGTACCTGTGAAAATTCGTTTGGGTACCCTTCGGTAACGGATTTTGAATCCATTCTACAGTGAATAGATATAAGATTGCTGGCAAAACTCTCTTTAACAAGTGAAATTGCTTTTTCAATTGCTTCAGTGATGCTGAAAACGACAGGTTCCTTATCAGGTCTGAAGAAATCACGAAAATCATCAATTGTACGCGACATGTGTTGAATGATCTCCATCCCTTTTTTCACGCTTTGATCGAGATATTTTGAATCAAAATGTCCAATTTCATGATACATCTGCATTTGTTGGATCAATAGCCCAAGGATGTTCAATGGTTGTCTCCATTGATGGGCAATATTGCCAATCATCTCACCCATGGCAGCCTGTCGGCTCTGCAGCACCATAAACTTTTCCTGTTCTCGTAATCTCTCGACTGCTTTGATTCGTTCTTCTGACTCAAGGTTAAACGCCTCCTCAGCCTTAATCCGTTCCATGACCTCTTGCTGGAGCACCTCAACCAGGCTGGCAAGATCCGCTGTTCTTTCTGCTACCCGGTTTTCCAGTTCATCGTGCGCTTTACGAAGTGCCTCCTCTACTCTTTTTCTGTCGCTTATATCTCGGGCCATATGAACAGTGCCGATCATCTCTCCTGACTGATCTAAAAGTGGGGTCGTGCTTATCAGAAAATCGCCCCCCAGCGTCTCCTCGTGGAGTTCAGCATGATGGGTTTTACCATCATCAAGAGAGAGTGTATGCGGGCAGAAAGATGGGGGGATACTTGAACCATGTATCGCTTCGTGACATTCAAGGCCGATACATTCTTTCGGATGCTTGTTGAGATGGGCAGCCATAGCTTTATTAAGACGTATAATTTTGTGGTGTTTGTCCAGAATTGAGATTAAATCCGGGACAGCATCAAATGTCCGCTCCCAGTCTCTCTTAGCCCGTTCCAAGGATTCTTCGATCCTCTTTCTTTCGATAGCAATTGCAACAAAATCTGATAGCGCCTTCATTACTGCAATATCATCACTATCGAAAAAAGATCTCGTTCGAGTACCAAAAGACAGTGTGCCGAGTACCTCTTCCCCACGCAGGAGAGGATGACATACATATGCCTTTATCCCGTAGGAATTTACCAGTTCAGTACGGATATCGGGCGTGTTTGGTATATCTTCGGCAATAATTCGGCATGCGTCTTGCGCCACACAACCGCATACCGCAACGCCATAATCCAGCCTTTCGATTTTATCCCTGTCGCTGTCAGGGATTCCGGCACAGGCATTTAGCCGTAGTTGCCTTGAGGAGGCATCACTAATAAAGTTAAAGAAAACGTGACAATCCAAGATCGACAATGCCCTTATACAGAGCGACTCTATGGCGTCTAATGGTGATTCAGCTATCAAGAGCAGCCCAGCAGTATCGGCAAGGAGATTCAGGCGTTCCTCGCTCCGCTTCAAGTGAGTAATATCAAGGAAAGTTCCTACAGCTCCTCTGGGTTTTCCCGAACCGTCTAACAAAGGAACTGCGTTGCAATGAAGAACTAGCTTTACTTCGTCACTACGACGTATTTCTAAAACATCACCTGCGACTTTTTCTCCTCTTACAGCCCTTTGCATTGGCAGATCAAGCAACTGCAACTGCTGCCCTTCCCTGTAAACCGTGTATGAGCATTTACCACTAGCATATGAAAGATCAGAGACTGCATTGATTCCTAGCTGTGCGGCAATTGCCGAATTCCCCTTTATACGCTGCCCTGATGAATCTTCTGCTATAGCCAGTCCGATTGGGACTGTTTCGAAAATTGTCTGAAGTTCGTCAACTCGTTGCTGCAGATTAATATTCAAACTTTTAATCTGTTCATCGGCACGCTTTCTTTCTGAAATATCGCGCATAATTACCTGAATTGCAGGGCGGCCATTGAATTCAACCGGAACCCCAACCGACTCAATTGGCAAGGTATTACCATCAATCCTCACAATACTGCTTTCATAGCTAGCCGTGGTCTCCCCTTGAAGAACCATTTCCATACGCTTGAATATCTGTTCCCGGTAAGCCGAGTTAATAAAATGAATCACTTCTTGATCTAATAGCTGTTCAGCTTTTTCCGCCCCGTGTAATTTTATCGCTGCAGGGTTTGCATATACAAAGCGTTTATCCTGAACAACGAAAACCGCATCCGGTGAATGAGTTACCAATGTTCGATAGCGATTTTCACTTGCCTGTAACTCGCTGGCCTGAGCTTCGAGCTTTTCATACATCTCAACCAAGGAGTCATGATTGTTTTGCAGTTTTTTACGTGACTCATTGAAGTGTTCAATCAGAACGGCGACTTCTTTGATTGAGCTTCCAGGCAGTGCTTCAACATGACAATTATTAATATCATTTGGCAGAGAGCTTGTGGATAATCGTATTCTTTCAAGTGAACGTGTTAATAGCCTGCTTAATAGATAGGAGATCGGAATGGTAAATATGGATAATGTTATAAGAATGAATAGTGAAAATATTGCTTTATCCCGTAGATCAATAAGTGCAGGTTCATATGAGTTTTCTACAATGACTTTCCATTTATTCACTGCGCTAATTTCTTCTTCAGCTATAAACAGAGATTTCGACCAGCGTTGCATCAGGTTCTTTCCAGGTTCCGGCGGTGGAGTCCAGAGCGCCACTCCAGTGGATATTTGACGATATGTACCAGCGACTGGGCGTTCATAGCGACTCATTATCGGCATATTTTTGCGGGTGGAGACCACCACCAATCCTGATTGATCAAGAATGGTGATATTCATCTTTCGCTTACCAATAATGTATTTGAGATGTTGACCCATAATATCCGCTTTCAGCACTCCAACACAAAAGCCTTTATATTCACCAGTTGCAACGATCGGTGAAATAAACGGCACAATCGGGATCTTTTTGCCAAGCTTACCGATCACGACCCCTGCAATATAGGGCGTTTTTTCTTTTCTTAGACTAGCGATATAAGGGCGATCAGCAAAGCTGACTCCAATAGTCGATTTCCCCAATTCATCCTTGAGTGGCATATAGGCAACAGTAGATGCTGTACTATTCATGACCCCCATCCTCCAGAAAGGGGGAGAGGCGTCCAGGGTAATCCCCAGGATTTCCTGCATCTCCTGGAAACTCCTCTTGTCAGGATTCCCTATCCTGCTTGCTAACGAGGTAATAACCTGTTGCCGCTCCTTTATCCATTCTGAAACAGATGAACGGGCAGTGTCAGCACCTCGTTTGGTCTGTTCGGCCAATCTGGTTTCTGACTCATCTAGCTCTGATCTGAGATTGTAGAAAGTAATCAGGAAGGCTGGCAGCAACACAAGAGAAACCATGATTGTGAAAACAATTTGTTGAAAGGAGGGGAGATTCCCAGTCACTTTTTCTCTAGAGGTCAGAATAAGATAAATAATTGACGCCAAAAGAGTGTTAAAGATGCCGTTCATCGACTGCTTCAGCATGATCAGATAAGTTGATTGGTGTAAGTCCCCGAGATAATGATGATAGAAAAGCCATACCAATGGTCCGCCAATGATCAGCCAGTAGATAAAATCATGAAGCAGAATATCGGCTTTTTTGCGGCGAGCGTTGAACAGGCCTACAATTGCTGCTTCAGCGGTAAAAATGACCATGGCATATGGATGTTTCCACAAAATATAGGTGCAGAAACTGGCAATCAGGCTTGCGATAACCCCTGACAATGTTCCGCAATAAAGCACAGCCGTCATTACAAAAAAAGAACCAAAGAGAAAGTCTATATTCAGGAAAAGTGAATACTTGAACCAATTCCCGGCAAAGCCTGCCATCCCCAGAATTAATCCTACAAGCAGCTGTTTTTTAAGTGACATACTATTCTCCGGCTGAGGCCTTGATGCAAACATGAAACATAATTTGCTTGTGCAATAAATCTTTCAGTCAGTTAATTATTGATAACTAGCTCAATATGTTCAATTGGGAGTTGCAATAAATGTTGCAGGTAAATTATTTTAACATTAATGATTATTCTGAATAATCAACTGATAAGCCGCTCAGCTAAACATCAGATCCTGATAAAACGTATTAACATCCTCAATTTACATGCCAATCTGAAGTTCAAGCCAACACTTTGCATAATCTTGGCAGACAATGTGCTGAAGCTCAGTAGTTAAAATTTATGTATCAAGGGAGGGAATTTTATGGATCGCCGCACATTTCTTTTGCAAGCAGTTACGGCGTCATTTGTCACAGGAGTTGCTTCGCAGGTCTCTGCCACGAGCTATTTCTTTCAGCCGGCGGTGGACCAACTGCTTTTTGACGGGATAAACCGTGTGAAGGATCACGCAAAAAAAACCGGGCTTGAAAAAAGTCACTCCCCTGCTATTTTGGCACCAATATCGGCAAAATCCGGTGAACCCTTTACCGTTGAGATCATGGTTGGGGAAAACTTGCACCCAATGGGGCCCAGTCATTGGATTGAATATATTGAGCTTTCCATTGGAAATGAACCGGCCGGGCGCCTGGAATTTCAATCACGTGGTTTTATGAAACCAAAAGCTGTCTTCACCATTGCCATACCGAAAGATGCGGCGCCGAGCGGGAAGATTACTCTTGTAGCAAGGCAGCGCTGCAACTTGCACGGTTTATGGGAAAGCAGTGCCGATATTTCCATCACCTGACATTGCCTTGGCCTCGGCTTAAGGCCGGTTGCAGCATATTTTATTATCCCTGGTCAGCTGAATGCAGAGACAATTTTTTTTGATAAGATTTAGATAAATTTTCGATAGTTAGCTGTGAGGAGATTAATGATTCCAGAAAATTTCCATGATTTGCCGGTGGTCCTCGTAGATGATGATCCTCAAGCCCTTGAATTACTTGAATCGTTCCTGAGAAGTGTTGGGATGAAGCATGTAATAACCTTCAATGATGGTCGAGACCTCCTCAGGCACATCGAAAACTTCTCAACTGCTGTGATTGTTCTTGACCTAATGATGCCTAAGATTTCAGGGATTACTCTGCTCGAAGAGATTTCAAGGAAAAACCTGGGAATCTCGGTAATTGTTGTTACGGCCGAACAACAGATTGAGACGGCAATTGAGTGCATGAAACTTGGAGCGGTAGACTATCTCACGAAGCCGGTTGTCATCAAAAGATTCCTATCCAGCGTCAATCGAGCCCTTGAGCTATATACACTTAATGAAGAAATCATCGCTTCCAGGAAAAAAGCTGATTCAGAACCATTCGTCGCAACTCCTCTTGTCCCATCGATTATTACACAGAATAAGGATTTGCTTGAGCTTATCAGGTACGTTGGGATTATTGCCGAATCGTTTCAACCGATCCTAATTTCAGGTGAAACTGGCGTAGGTAAAGAGCTGTTTGCTCAGGCCATTCATTCCCTTAGTAAAAGAAAAGGTGTGTTTGTTTCAGTAAATGTTGCCGGTCTTGACGACACTCTCTTTTCTGACACCCTTTTCGGCCACAGGAAGGGATCCTATACCGGTGCGATATCCGACCGGGACGGACTTATAAAGAAGGCAGCCAATGGCACCCTTTTTCTTGACGAAATTGGCGATCTGAATGAACTTTCTCAGATTAAACTCCTGCGGTTGCTGCAGGAAAATGAGTACTACCCTATCGGTTCAGACATCCCAGTGCAAAATCATGCGAGATTACTGGTAGCAACCAATCAGAATCTCAAGCAGCGAATGTTGGAGGGGAAATTCCGTAAGGACTTGTATTACCGTCTATGCTCACATCAGGTTAATATCCCACCACTACGAAACAGGCTTGACGATATTCCGTTGCTGCTAAATCACTACGTCGCAGAATATGCCCATTTACAGAACAAGCACAAACTTACCTACAGAAAAGAACTGGTTAATCTGCTCGCAACTTATGATTTCCCCGGAAATGTACGCGAACTGCAGGCAATGATTCTCGACGTCGTTACCAGGAGTTCTGACGGTAAAATACATGTCACGGCTTTCAAGGAATTAATTAGCAGGGAAAAAGGCTCGCACTTGGTTGACGCGGATCTGCCGGCCCCAGTCGATTTCAATCCTATTTCTTTTCCCCGCTTTCCGACAATGAAAGAAGCCGAGACGGAACTGATTCGGAAGGCACTGGAAATAAGCAATAATAATCAGGGCATAGCAGCTCAAATGTTGGGGATCACCCGCCAGGCGCTGAACAATCGCCTAAGAAGAAACAGAAAACCATAAAGCTTATCTTGAAAGGAGTTTCACCATGAAGGCTCTGATTCTTTACTATTCGATGTACGGGCATGTCCACGGTCTTGCTGAAGCAGTAGCGGAAGGCGTCAGAGAAGTTCCTGGATGTGAGGCTGTTCTCAAAAGAGTTCCCGAAACACTCTCTCCAGAAATTATTGAAATGATGGGAGCAACTGAAGTGCAGCGTAAGCTAAGCCATGTGCCGATCTGCACTGTTGATGAGCTCCCGGAATATGATGCCATCATTTTCGGGACGCCGACAAGATTCGGCAATATGTGCGGCCAGATGCGCCAGTTTCTCGATGCAACAGGGCAGCTTTGGTCCAAAGGCGCCTTAATCGGCAAACCCGGAGCAGTTTTCACCAGCTCTGCTACACAGCACGGCGGCCAGGAATCCACCATACTCAGTTTTCACATCACCCTTCTCCACCAAGGCATGGTAATTGTGGGACTCCCCTACTCTTTTGCCGGGCAAATGAGTAACAACGAAATAACTGGTGGTTCACCATATGGAGTCTCAACAATTGCTGGGACCAAGGGAGAACGAACACCGATTAACAACGAATTGGCTGCCGCACGCTTTCAGGGGAAACATTTGGCAACGATAGCGGCGAAACTTGCCAAGTAAGCTTGGCAATACTTTTAGCTCCAAAACCCGTCTGAGCCTACTCAGCCGGGTTTTGGCATTATATGAGACTTTGTTTCATGAAGGATTTGTTGCTTTGGAAAGATTTGGGTCAACCGGCTAACCAGCTGAATTTTGTTGTTTATTAATTGATAATGCGAATTATTGTTTACTATTAACAAAAAGATTTTTTCGCATCTTGTTGAATTTAGATTGTTTTTTGCGCTGATAGTTAGGCATGGATTCTGCTCATTTAAGCATTATGCTTCGACGAGTAATTAAATGTTCTGTTGGAGGCCTGAGGTGAATCAGTCTTCAGAAAAGCAAGTGCCTATTTCTCTCCTCTATGTTGAAGATGAAAAAGATGCGCGGACAATCCTTTTATCGATGTTGCAAACCAAATTCCCCTCATTGCAGCTGACTGTAGCAGAAAATGGCGCTGAAGGGCTTGAGGCGTATTCTCTATTTAACTCAGACATTCTGGTAACTGACATAAGCATGCCTCAAATGAATGGCCTGCAGATGGCCCGAAAAATAAAAGAAGTTAACCCGGAGGTCCAGATAATTGTACTCACTGGCCGTACCGACACCCAGTATCTACTAGACAGCATCGATATTGGCATAAACCACTATGTAGTTAAGCCGGTTGACAATGCACTTCTTTTTGCTGCAATCGAAAAATGCATAGATTCGATTTCCCTCAAACTAAAAGTAAAAGAACAACATAGCCATATTACTGATCTTAATGCTCGATTGACCGCTAGGACAGAAGAGCTGGAAATGCTGAATCGTGAGCTGGAGGCCTTTAATTACACTGTTTCACACGATTTACGCACGCCACTGTCGGTAATTAATGGTTATTGCCAAGTATTGACGGAGCTGTGCAGTTCCAACTTGGACTCGTCTTGTCGCTCATTTGTCAAAGAGATAACGAATGGTGTCTATCAGATGAACGACCTTATAACGACACTTCTTAATTTTTCTAAGGTCAATCGCTTTACACTCAGGAAAACAAACATTGACCTCAGTAAAATAGTTGCCGAAGTGTCCAATGATTTAAAAGTTTCTGACCAGGATGACCGTCAGGTTGATTTTCGTATCTCGCAAAACGTGACTGCCATCGGAGACAAAACCTTACTTAAATTGTTACTGCAGAATTTAATAGGCAACTCCTGGAAATATACCAGTAACAAGGAAATTGCTATAATCGAGTTTGGCCTGAGTAACATCAACAAAAAGCCGGTTTTCTATGTGCGTGATAACGGTATCGGCTTTGATTCTAAGCATTCTATTAAAATGTTCACGCCATTTCAGAGGCTAAACAACGGCGAAAGTTTTGAAGGGACTGGTATCGGTCTGGCAACCGTGCAGCGGATAGTTCATAGGCATGGTGGAGTCATTTGGGCTGAAGGTGAGGTTGAAAAAGGGGCCACCTTCTATTTTACTCTGGAGGAAGGTGTTTTTGCTGAAACTCCTACCATTTGATTTACCCCAAGTGCGCAAGGAAACCGCCATGAGAGACAACAGATGGTCAATAATAATTGTAACGGTATTGGTTCTACTGACGCCGATAATAAAAGCTACAGGAGCCGATCTAACACCTCTTGCTGACTGCTCTGCCAAAGTGTTCAATGAGATTAACCGCACAAAGTCTTGGTCGGGCAAACCTCCTGAGGGTTGTCCAGCAAAGGTAACGGTAAGCAAAACTGTGAACGGCGCTCAAGTTACCGCTTGGTTTACTGATGTCGACGGGGCCGAGTGGGTAATGACTGCATTAACGGTGTTGATGGGATATCGTGAACTTGCCGATGCAACCGCTTTGGTAAAAGGGAATAAGGAAATCTTGCTGCGTGTACAAAAACTTGGAGACTGCCTGGATTCGATTGTAAAGCGAAACGACCCGGCTGAGTGCCGCTACAAGTCGTCAAAAGAGTACTTCTCGGGCGACAAGATGGGGGTTGAAAGGCATTGGGAAATATGGCTGGATGACGATCGCAGAAAGAGCGTTATCAATTATATTATTGGTGATACGGAGCAGATCCCCTACCCTCCTGTAGATCTAGGCCCCGCAGAATCCCTACCCCCTGGTACTGATCTGCATCTTTTGATTCGATAACACCCTGCATTTTATTTGCCGAATGTTCGATAACCATCTAAATTCATGACAATTTACCATGAATATGCCAAAATATATGCAGGAAGGTAGGTGAGGACCATGAAATGTGTCTATAGTGACGGTCTCAAGGTCGAATACAAAGGTTCTCTTATGATAAAAGATAACAGGGATGTCAACGTGTACATCAAGGAAGGGTTGATACCGTTACACGTCAAAGGTGAACTTGATGTCGCACTCATTAATTTTAACTGTTCGGATATGAGAACAGCAGTAAAAATTGTGACTGACACCGTAGGCAAGAGAGCCTGCATCCATTAAAATGGCATTCGATTTATGCTATAATAAATTCAAAGAGAACAGCGATTACTGGATGCTATGGTATGTTATCGCTTCGCTTCCCTTTGAGTTTGAGATTGAGGGGGTGGGATTAATGACGAGATTCTATGATGTGAAAAACGATTATGAGCTTGCAGCTGTTGAAGATATCCTGGAGGCAGGCGGTGTCGAGTATTCAGTGCAATCAAGTAAAGAGGAAAGCGAGATTAAGGAAGTTTTGGTTGCTGAAGAAGATCTCTCATACGTAGAGGAGTTGCTCTATTTATCTAAACGACGGCTGTTCTGCTCGCTTGCTGAAAACCATTGAAGGGCCGCTTAAGGCTCAATGACTTTTTTCAGGAAGAACCGGTTCAGGAACTCGGCGTCTCGAGGTGAAAGATCGAACTTGAAGATCGCCTCCTGAACGAGAACCTGAAGCGGTTGTTTATATCCCTCCTGAAGGTTTGTTGACACCCATTTTACGGCACGTCTGATATCATCGCCATCCGGCAGCAGTTCATTCATGATTCATTGTCCTTCCTAGTCATACCGATTGATGAAACTACTTTTTCTTGATAAAAGTTCCTTTCTCGTACTCTTCAAAGGCAATCCGCAGCTCTTCCTGACTGTTCATGACAATCGGGCCGTACCAGGCAACCGGCTCGCCCAATGGCTTGCCTGAGATGAACAGGAAGCGCACCCCCTTTTCTCCGGCCGTTATGCAGACCTCCTCACCTTCCCGCTCATAAAGAACAACTGTTTCCGGACCACAAATGCAGCGCCTGGCAACATCCATCCAACCCGCTCCGGCCATTTCAATGGCAAAGGGGTCGCGTCTTTCATCGAAATAGCCTTCACCGGCAAGCAAGTAAGCAATCGCCGTATGACCTGTTTTCACCTGATGCCGATAGACTGTCCCCGGAGGGACGGAAACGTCCAACATCTCCGGGTCAATGACAATATCCTGCACCGGACCTTGAGTGCCGTTTATCCGGCCACTGACAACCTTGATTTTCACACCGGAATCCAGCACCACTTCAGGAATGTCGGCGGCTTTTACGTCACGATAGCGCGGGGCCATCATCTTCTGAGCTGCAGGCAGGTTGGCCCAGAACTGGAATCCCCACATGATACCGGTCGGGCTCTTCTGTGGCATCTCCTGATGGATGATGCCGCTACCGGCAGTCATCCACTGCACATCACCACTGCCGATTACCCCTTTGTTTCCCATGCTGTCGCCATGTTCGACCAACCCCTCTAGAACATAGGTTATGGTCTCGATCCCCCGATGCGGATGCCAGGGAAAACCGGCCAGGTACTCAGCCGGATTGGCAGTGTGGAAATCATCCAGCATCAGGAACGGGTCAAACAATGGCACCTGAGAATAACCAAATGCCCGCTTGAGATGCACGCCGGCCCCTTCGATTGTGGGACGGCTTTTAAAGATCTTGTCGATAAGACGGGTTGCCATGCGTTATTCTCCCTTTGATCGTAGATACCTATTAAAGAGCAGAAGCTATGCCAAGGAAACGTTCGATTAACTTTCATGATGTTAACATGTTATATTTTACCGCAAAAACACAAGGTGCAATGTTTATTGCATCTTCTACAGATATTGCACGGTTGTAACTCGAACACTCTCCACGATTTTCCTTTCAGTCTGGAAATAACTGGCAGCTTACAGTTGCATTTGATTATGCCATAAAAACAATACACTCAATTAACCATATGAAATTATAGCAGCTTTTGCCCTTTCCTTCTACTGGCATGTTTGCTGCTATTATGAGGTAGATCCATACGCCAAGGCAAGATGTGAGTCTCTAATTGATTACTGCTCCATCTCGTATAAACTATCTGACATGGAGGGGATAATGGCAAGAGCGATAGTCGTTGATCAGGATAGCTGTATCAGTTGCGGTTTGTGTGTGGACAATCTGCCTGAAGTATTCAGGTTCGACGACAATGGCAAAGCCGTCAGTTTTGACTCGTCTGGCGCTCCGGAAGAGATGATACAGACTGAGGCGGTTGATGTGTGTCCTGTTGCCTGTATCCACTGGGAATGATAATGGAAAACCGCGACCGAAGAAAATTTCTGGGGGTATGTCTGGGAGGAATTGCTAGTGCATCAATTGCGGCAGTAGCATATCCCCTCTTTCGCTATCTATCACCGATCCCCGAACAGGAGAATTCCGGCAAAGTAACGTTTCAGGAAAGTGATATCCCTGAAGGTGAAGCTAAATTTTTCCAGTATGCCGGTTCGGCTGCAGTGCTAATCAAAAACAAAGAGCAAGGCGTGATTGCCCTCTCCGCTGTCTGCACCCACCTGGGGTGTATTGTCCAATGGCAAAAAGAGCGTGGTGAGTTTCTTTGCCCATGTCATGCCGGTCGATATACAGCGCAAGGACTGGTCATCTCAGGGCCGCCGCCGAAACCGCTTCAGCCGCTCCATGTCAGCATCGCAAACGGCACCATTACCATAGGGTGATAACTACATGTCCCTTTACAAAAATATTGACAACTGGCTCGATGTCCGGCTCGGAACTCATAGCCTTATCGAAAAAGAGCTGACCGGTTATCTCCTCCCCAGGAACATCAATGCCTGGTACTCGCTGGGAAGCGTTCTCCTCTTTATTTTTTCACTACAGATAGTTACCGGCATTCTCTTGTTAATCTACTATGTGCCGGATGCAGACAAGGCGTTTGCAAGCGTCACCATGATCATGAACAGGGTCCCGTTTGGTTGGCTGGTACGGATGTGCCATGTCGTAGGTTCCAACATGATGGTGCTCATCCTGCTGTTCCACATGCTGTCGGTCTTGTTTATGGGCAGTTATAAGAGTCCGCGCGAGCTTAACTGGCTATCAGGCTTTATCCTGTTCAATCTCGTGATGGCGATTTCTCTCACCGGCTATCTCCTCCCCTGGAGTCAGCTCTCTTATTGGGCGACCACCGTTGCCACCAATAGTGTCGGCGCAATCCCTTTCATTGGGAGCTACCTGGTTGAGTTCCTCCGTGGCGGCAAGCTGGTCGGCCCTCCCACTCTCGGGCGCTTCTTTGCGCTGCATGTAGCGGTTATCCCCATTACGATTGCTGCTTTTGTCGGTATTCATCTCGTTTTATTGCAAAGGATTGGGGTATCCACTCCGCCTTTTGGGTTAAAGGAAACCAAAAGTAATTGGCGTGGCGATACATTTCGCTATGAAGAACACCCCGGTGGTATTCCGTTCTTCCCCAACTACCTGTTGCAGGATATGACGTCGATAATGCTTTATCTGGCGCTGTTTTTTGCAGTGTTATTCTTCGATCCATACCTCTTTTTGCCTAAAGATGCTTTTATCCCGGCCGACCCTTTCCTTACCCCAGCCCATATAAAGCCGGAATGGTATTTCCTCCCTAATTACCAGACGCTCAAACTTTTCCCCAGCGAGTTCCTGGGACTTGCTGTCCAGGGCGCAGCTATGACATTCCTGGCACTTCTGCCGTTCATCGATCGTGGCACAGAAAAACACCCGCTTAAAAGACCGTTATTCATGGCCTGCAGCATTGGGGGGATTCTGTTATGGATCGGACTTGCCATATGGGGGCACTTTTCGTGATCTCTTCATTGCGGACTATCTTTATCCTGACTGGTCTTCTATTTACCATGACAACTCAGGCATCAGCAGCAGTCAAATCTGAAATTGTCTGTGTGCAATGCCATGGGTCGCAGACCGGAAGATTTGCCAAACCGGTTGAACTGTGGCGGGGCAGTATCCATGCGGAAAACGGCATTAATTGCAACCATTGCCATGGTGGCGATCCAGGAGACGCAGAGAATGCCATGAGCCCGGCCCGGGGCTTTCTGGGGACGCCGGTGGAGACTGGGATCCCTGGTTTCTGTGGTCGCTGCCATGTTGGAGTGTTGAAAGACTACCTTGGCAGTAAGCATGGCAAGAATCTCGGCAAGGGGGGACCGACCTGCATTACCTGTCACGGCAGCCATCAGGTAAAAAAGACAACCATCGAACTGATCAACGAAAAGAATTGTTCTCGCTGCCATAGCTATGAAAAACCGAGCCAAATCAAGAGGGCGATGACCGCTACTGAAGCTAAAATAGTCTATATCGATAGCCGGTTAAGCGACTTCAAAGGTAAAGGAATAGATACTTCTGCAATGGAGAAATCACTGTTTGCCGTCCGAAACAGGTTTCACACGCTGTTCCATGAACTTAATGTCGCCAGGATTAATCTGCAGACAGCAGAGATAGATAAAGAGCTTGAACAACAACTGCAATCTATTAAGAGACTTGATGAAACCGAGCAAAAGAGAAAACTGGTCGGAGTGATGGCTATTGCTTCGGCTCTGCTTGCGGCACTGGTTCTGAGGCTCTACGTGAAGAGCATGGATTAATACTTCTAACCTGCGACCTTTTATCAGTCGCCACCGACACATTCGATTTTCAATATGCATTTTTGCGGTGAAAATATTAGAATAATAAACAGGAGGAGAATGGTAGTTACCACAAAGGGGGTGTGAATTTTATGACCAGTAAAAACCCGAAAATATGCAGTTTACCTGATTCACGGGTGAAAACTCTGCTTGCAAGTAACCCTGAGTTTGTGTGCGAACGGTGCGGATCCAAGGCTCACAGCAAAAATACGTTATGCGCACCGGTACCTCTTGAATCAGATCACTTATAGTTACAAAGCTTCATCTAGGTAAGATACAAGCGCCTGAGCTCCCACCAGTGGTGGTTGGCAGGCGTTTTTTGCACATACATAGCTGGTGGGCTTGTTATCAACGACAGGGAATTCCCCTTCGACTTCACATCCGCCATATCTCAAAGCAAGGTTAGGAATGTACCTTCCATTCAAAGCGTAGATAATTTGGGACAAATCTTCCTCTGCTCCGGAAATAGTTACTGTAAATTCAGGCGACACAGAGAAGGCAAAGGCGGAAAAGAAATTGATCGAATTAACAGGCTGTCGTGCCACAGTCCCCATGAATGAGTGCAGAATGGCTTCACCTCTCTGTTGATATGATAAATCTCCAGTGATCCTGGCGAGTCTTAACAGGTCGAATACCGCCATGCTGTTGCCAGAGGGAATCACCCCGTCATGAGCACTTATGTGGCGCACCAATAGTTTTTCTGCATCGATTCCGGTTTCGTATAAAGCCCCGCCAGCTTCCTGGCCGAACAGACGTTGCATTTCATCAGCAAAGAAACAGGCTTGTTCCAGATAATTTGTTTCCAACGTAACCTGATGCAGTTCTATCAGTGCCCCTATGAAAGCGGCATAATCTTCTAGATACCCTGGCCCAGAGGCTTTGCCCAAATGATAACTGCGCATCAATCGTAAAGATGGATCAACTAATGAGGAAAAGATAAAATCAACTGCAGTCTTGGCAGCAGTCAAGTATTTCTTGTTGCTGCTAATGGCATATCCTTTTGCCAGAGTGGTAATCATCAGGCTGTTCCATGCAGTGACGATCTTTTCATCACGAAACGGCCTAACACGTTCCCGGCGATTTTTAAGCAACACACTGCGCCATCGCTCAAAACCAATATAAAAGCTTTCTGGCAACATATTGTCGTCAGCAGAAAACTGCTTAGGTGAAAATTGCAGATGAAGGATGTTTTTACCTTCAAAATTACCCTGCGCAGTTACATCAAACAGTTGGCAAAACAGCGCGGCCTCCTTTTCCCCGAGCGCCTTTTCTATTTCCGAGTGCGTCCAAAGGTAATATGTACCCTCTTCGCCCTCGGTATCTGCATCAAGTCCTGCAATAAAGCCCCCTTCACAAGAGGCCATCTCGTCGAACACAAACGACAAGATCTCTTCTGCTACCTTCAGATAAAAGGGATTAGACGTAACTTGAAACGTCTCCAGATAGGTACTGCCAATCAGAGCTTGATCATAAAGCATCTTTTCAAAGTGTGGCACCCGCCATTCACTGTCCACAGAATAACGGTGGAAACCGAATCCGAGCTGATCATAAATTCCACCGTAGCGCATGTTACGCAGGGTTTGTTCAATCACTGCTAGAGATCTGCCACTATCATTCCTCTTTCTATAGCGGATAAGGAAATCGAGAAAAAGTGGCATCGGAAATTTTGGCGCAGTGCCGAACCCGCCTGACCTGTCATCATAAATATTTAAAAGTTGCTGATTAACCTTTTCCAGCATAGAAATTTCTGGAAGAAGCCCTGCTTCGGGAGCAAAGAAGTTTTCAAGAACTGATAGAGTCGATGCCGCGTTGTTTTTCAGTTTTTCCCGATCAACCCGCCAAAGCCGATCAAAGTACTCCAGCACCTGAATGATACCAGGCATGCCCATTTTCTGCTGCCGCGGAATATAGGTAGTTGCATAAAAAGGGCTCTTCTCGGGGGTCATGAAAATATTGAGTGGCCAGCCCCCGCTTCCGGTCATTATCTGAGCGACTGTCATGTACTGCTCATCGATATCAGGTCGCTCTTCACGGTCAACTTTAATACAGACGAACAAGCTATTCAAAACTGCTGCAACCTCGGGATCTTCGAAAGATTCATGGGCCATGACATGACACCAATGACAGGTCGAATAGCCGATTGAAAGGAAAACTGGTTTGTCTTCTGATAGCGCTTTTATAAAGGCCTCTTCTCCCCAAGGGTACCAATCTACTGGATTCTCGGCATGCTGCAACAGATATGGGCTCGCCGAGAAAATCAGTCTATTGAAGTCTGGGCCGCCGTCGAGGGGTAAATTCCCTTTCGGCATGCTGATTAGGTTCCTGATTCGTATGTTTTCGTCCACGCTCTTTTTCACGGGTATTACTCCTCTCAGAGCTAAATATGTGAACCAGATCATTTACTGATACAAAAAGAGACAGAATCCAAACGATTGCTGTCTCTTTTCGCTGGTATTTAGCTAGTAGCTGTCAGCCACCATACTCCATGAACTCAAGTTCCCTTTCTGTATCGCGAAGTTTACCCTTGAGGTTCTCCAGTTCATCCTTCGTATATACATCGGTCCCTTTTATGATTTCTTTGTTCAGCTTCTCAATCCGCTGCTGAATTGAGTCTACGTTATCTGTGCAGTTTTTAGAAACTAACAGACACTCATCCCTCTTAATTTCATCTTTGTAAGTTGCGTCCGCAGCTAACACCTGACCTGATGTTAAAAGAATAGATGTAGCCACAATCCCTATTATTGTAAGTAACCGTCTCATGGCTCTCCTCCGAAATTTCAGTGTACACCTTTGTATTTAATATAGCTGGGTTATGTTTTTTTTGCAAATGAAAATCACATTCATTTACATGTCGCTTACTGTTATATTTTTAAATTAAAAGTATCCTTGAGAAATTTAACGGTCTGCCCCCAGGAATCCTTATCAGCGTTTTTATTGTACGCCAGTGGCAGATTAAATCGTTTTGCATAATCATCTGCCGCCGGATTGGTGAAGCTGTGCATTACTCCCGGATAGCCCACATACCGATAGTTTGCTCCAGCCAAATCCATTTCATTTTTAAAAGCAGTAACCTGCTCAGCGGTGATCATTTTATCAGCCTCACCATTGAATACTAGCACACGTGCCTTGACAGCCCCTGGCGCAGCAGGTGAGTCAGTAGCCAGACTCCCATGGAAACTGACAATACCTTTCAAATCAGCGCCTTGCCTTGCCATATGTAGCACTACCCCTCCTCCAAAACAGTAGCCAATGGCCGCAATCTTGGTCGGATCAACAGATTTCTGTTGTTTTACGAATTCAACCGCGGCATTAAACCGAGATTCTGACAATTCCTTATTCTTCATAAGTTCACCGGCAAATTTCGCCGCATCATCCGGGTGCTGTGCTGTTTTGCCGTTACCGAACATATCAACTGCCAAAGCAGTATATCCTAACTTCGCCAACATTTTAGCCCGATTACGCGCATAGTCATTATGCCCCCACCACTCATGGACCACCAATACCGCAGGCCTTTTCCCTTTGATTGCAGTGTTTTCGACAAGGTAACCTTTCAGCATTGTTCCGTCTGAGGTATACTCCACTTCCTTGCCGCGTATCTCTCCCCAGGCAGCGGTAGAAACAGTTGACAATAACAGACTCCCAATCACTATGCTCAAGCGAATTGACATATACAATCTCCTCTTTAATTAAATTCAGCGAAGATGCTTTTTATAAACCTCGCACAAATTGTGCCGTTGATAAAATTGACAAAAAATCAACAATTCCTGGTTGATATGAAACATAGATAAAGTTACGGATGAAATCATTATTGCTCTCATAATGCTTCAGAAAGAGCCAACCGTCTTACTTTGAAACGCAATTGCATTATGCAACAATTATTTCAGGCAATACAAATCTTGCCCGTTACCGGATCACGCCGACGTCATCAAACATATTAGATTTACAGAATTGATAAATACACCAGGGTGGCACTATTGATTTTGAGGCTCAACATAAACTCCTGAAAACAGATCCAGACAAACAAGGCATAAATGCTGCTAAACATTCTTTATCTGATAAAATATATAGATCATATTTTTGATAAGGAGCAATTATGGGCAAGAACCTCACCACAAAAATTCTCGAGTCTCATCTGGCCTCAGGTGAAATGATTCCCAAATCAGAGATCTCGCTAAAAATTGATCATTCTCTTCTTCAGGACGCCACAGGAACCATGGCGATGCTCGAATTCATCGCCATGGGAGTAGACAGGGTCAAGGTGGAACTGGCTGCCCAATATATTGATCATAATCTTCTGCAGACGGACAACAGAAATGCCGACGATCATATATTCCTGATGACTGCCGCTCAAAAATTCGGGATTTACCTCTCAAAAGCTGGAAATGGAGTGTCGCACCAGGTTCATCTCGAACGGTTCGGGGTCCCCGGCAAAATCTTGCTGGGAGCTGATTCGCACTCACCGACTGCTGCCGGCTTGTCGATGATTGCAATTGGCGCCGGCGGGCTGGACGTTGCCTTGTCAATGGCAGGGAAGCCGTTCCACCTCCCCTGTCCGGCAGTTATGGGTGTTAAGCTGTCTGGAACATTGCCGCCATGGGTATCTGGAAAGGATGTTATTCTTGAGATGTTGCGCAGGCACACAGTTAAAGGTGGCGTCGGCAAAATCATCGAATACTATGGACCGGGCGTGGCCACCTTGTCAGCGACTGACCGGGCAACCATCGGCAACATGGGGGCAGAACTTGGGGCTACTTCCAGCATTTTCCCGTCAGATACGCGGACCAGGGAATTTCTCATCTCCCAGGGACGAGGTGACAGCTGGATTGAGCTATCAGCCGACCCCGACGCCACCTATGACGAGTACGACGAAATCGATCTCTCCGGGCTGGAGCCATTGATTGCCTGCCCGTCATCCCCGGATAACGTCGTTCCTGTCAGGGAAGTGGCAGGCACTAAGGTTGACCAGGTGCTTGTCGGCAGCTCGGTAAACTCGTCGTTCAGGGACCTCATGACGGTCTGTAGAATTCTTGATGGAAGAAGAATCGCTTCTCACCTGTCGTTCAACGTCAACCCGGGTAGCCGTCAAGTACTGGAAAACGTAGCTGCGCAGGGGGGCGTCATGATGCTTCTCATGGCTGGTGCCCAGATACATCAACCCGGTTGCCTTGGCTGCATAGGCATGGGGCAGGCACCCGGCACCGGGCAGGTCAGCCTCAGAACCTTTCCCCGAAACTTCCCCGGTCGTAGTGGCACCAAAAATGACTTAGTCTATCTCTGCTCACCGGAAACGGCCGCTGCTGCCGGTATTTTCGGGGAGATCACCGACCCTCGCAAGCTTGGGGACTTAATGGCATGGCCAAATGTCCAGAATCCGGAAAAGTATATTGTTGATGATTCAAGCATCATATTCCCGGCAGTTGATTCGTCCAAGGTCGAGATTATTACCGGCCCGAATATCGTTCCGTTCCCTGATTTCGAAGCGCTGCCGGATAACCTTGCAGCAGAAATTATCATCAAGCTTGGCGATAATATCTCAACCGACACGATCATGCCTGCTGGCAACAAAGTTCTCCCGTATCGCAGTAATATTCCGGCCATCAGCCAGTTCGTGTTTGAGCAGATCGATCCGGAATTCCATAAACGTGCGCAGGATAAAGGCTGCGGAGTGATTGTTGCCGGTGATAATTACGGGCAAGGCTCTTCGCGGGAACATGCCGCTCTTGCTCCCAGATATCTCGGGATCAGGGTAAAAATTGCCAAGAGTTTCGCACGAATACATAAAGCTAATCTGGTTAATTTTGGGATTGTGCCCTTGGTTTTCAAGAACCCTTCGGATTATGACGCCATTCAGCAGGGTGAGATTCTTACCTTCAGCAATATTCGCAGCTTGATTGCCAATGGTGAACGTGAAATCGGGGTTGAGTCACAAAGGGGCACCATTACAACCATCCTTGATGTCTCTGAAAAAGAGCGGAAAGAACTATTGGCTGGGGGGACACTGAACTATGTAAAGCAGGCGAAGTAGCTTGCCAACAAAACGCAGCATCCTGATAACTCTTGCCATGCTTCTTTTGCCAAGCAGCCACGAAGCAGTTGGTCAGGAGTTCTCCTTACTTGGCGGAGCTGTAAAGAATGCTGATGTGCATGACAGTTCCTACTCATGGCAACTCGAATACAAAGAATCGCTGGGGGCCAATTTCGCCGCCGGCTTCTCTTACCTGAATGAAGGGCACGTCCCAAACCACCATCGCGACGGCCATGCCATCCAGTTATGGGGCAAGACCGACATCCTCGTCCACAGACTTTCACTGGCAACAGGGGTAGGACCGTACTATTATTTTGATACGACCAACAACAGCGGTAATTCTTATAGCAATGAACACGGACTTGGGATCATAGCAAGTGTTGCTGCAACCTGGTACGTCAAAGACTGGCTTTTCCAGTTGCGGACCAATTGGGCCGGCGTTGGTGGCAGCTTTGATACGGTTTCGACGCTGGCAGGTATCGGTTACCGGTTGGATACCTCCCCCGCTTCCCCCGCCATCAGATCAAGCACACCGAATACCGATAACGAAATAACTGCCTATCTGGGACAATCTATTGTAAATAGCTTCAATTCTGAGAGCAACCTTGCCTCAGGCGTGGAATACCGGCGTTCTCTGGTGCAATATATTGATTGGAGTGTCGGGTGGCTCTATGAAGGGAATAACCATCTGGTCAGGCGCAACGGCATTACCTCAGAACTATGGGGCGTCAGGAATTTTTGGGGCGATCGGTTTTCACTCAGCGCTGGTGGCGGCATCTACTTTACCGTCGACCATTATGCCGGCAAGATTTCCCACAAGCCGTTGTCCGGAATTATCACCATGTCCGGCAGCTACAGGCTCCATGGCCCTTGGGGGGTAAGAGCCTCGTGGAACCGCATATTAACTCACTATGACCGGGACGCCGATGTTCTTCTCGGGGGGATAAGCTACTGCTTTTGAGCGGTTAAAAATAGTACGTTACATTTACGGCCCCAAATTGCTCGACTTCTTTTTGCCCATAGAACTCTTTACCAATTAGGTTGTAGGTATACGAGCTCTTTAGTCTGCCGATCAGCAAGGCAACGCCAACCGATCCTGATGGGACAAAGTTGCGCTTCGCAACACTTCTACTGCTTTCGAAGCTATTGCCATCCAAGGTGATATCTCTTGTGACGAAATCAGCCCCTGCCCCACCAAACAGATAAGCCCCCCAGAAATGCTTGTCCCAGAAATTGTCCGGTAACGGAACAGTGCCGATGCCGCGAATAGAAGTATCACCAATGGATTCGGGCAAATTGTACCCAATGCGCAGTTGCAGTTCCAGGTGCCCCTTTGTGAGGTAATTGCCAAGCATGCCCCCACCAATTGGGAACAGCTGAATACCGAAGCCATCACCTCGATGTGCGGTTTCGAATTTATGGCGATACTCGTATTGGAGATCAATAAGCGGTTCATTATGGATCTGATAGTCCCACCCCTGGGGCAGACTGCTCTGGAACAGCTCATGAGATGTTTTTTGTCCGGACTCTCCGAGGGAATACGGGCCGATAACGCCGCCAATAAGTTTTATGGATTGAAGCGAAGAGCTGGTTTGCAGATGTGATGTCAACCCTAGATAAAGGATACCTGCGTATGGCCTGTCTTTGGGGTCAGGCACTTGCAGATGGGTTTCTGTCGGGGTAAACAACAGTTGCGCTATTTCATAGGTTGAGAAGTAACTGCCGCTATCAGTACCGACTATGCTCCAGGAGCCGCCCAAAAAACCTTTGTTATTTCTGGTTATGACAAGGGAACTGCCGGCAGTGTAATTTTCGTCCTTGCCGTAAAAGGCATCATTTTCGACGTTGATGGCTAATGCTGTGTGCGATTGCTCAGCTGCATGAGCATCCGTTCCCAACAGCCCGAGGCAGAGCATAAAAATCAGCGTTAGGTACATTGCCTGAGCAATAGCAGTCTTGTCGGTAGAGTATTTCATTTAGCGGCTTTAAGCTCAGCAAAAGTCATGGCATCCGAATTCATGCAGTAGCGTTGACCGGTCGGTTGCGGCCCATCATCAAAAACATGTCCCAAATGACCGTCGCAACGGGCACAAAGCACCTCTGTTCTCTTCATGAAAAAGCTGTTGTCTGATTTTAACGTTACATTTTCTTTGGCAATCGGTTTAGTGAAACTCGGCCAACCGGTACCAGACTCGAATTTATCATCGGAACTGAAGAGATCCAATCCACACCCGGCACAACGGAATACCCCGCGACCATGAACATTCAGCAGTTTGCCGCTAAAAGCCCGCTCAGTCCCCTTTTCCCGCAAAATGTGGAATTGCGCCGGAGTAAGGAATTTTTTCCATTCGGCCTCAGACTTTATTACCTTTTCAGACATGACGTATCTCCCTTCTGTGACAGAAAAGATTTTAAGAGCCGAAGGACCGCTTTTACCGGAATAACCAGTTGTTGGGTTACAGGCAAATAATCCGGTGAAAAGGAGAACCGTTGATATCATGGAGTATCTCATTTCTAATCCTCGCCAATACTTTTTATTAACTCCACTATTGCTTCAAGCTCATCTTCCTTTAGGTCAGGATTTTTTGGCATTATCGGCTGATACCCCTTGACAATATCGGCCTCCGGCTTCTCAATTGAGCGTTTAAGATACTCTTCATCCACAATGATACTCCTCTCCTTCCCATTGGTAATGACTGCCTGCCGCTTCCCCCAAAGTCCCTTGAATGTTGGCCCGACAACCTCTGTACCGTCGAGCGAGTGACAACCGAGACAACCATATTTCTCAAGGAGCTTAATGCCGGGTGTCTTGGAAGCTTCCGGTTCCGGACTCTCCAGCCATTGGTTGAACCTGTCTTCGGCAACAGCCTCAACAGTTGTCGTCATTTTATAGTGTTCGGTGCCGCAATAAACCGAGCAGAAAAGATCATACGACCCTTTTTGCGATGCTACGAACCAGACATGATTCTTCATCCCTGGGACAATGTCGCGTTTAACCCTAAAGGCCGGCAGATAAAACCCATGAATAACGTCCATGGAAACCAAGTTAACCAGGACAGGCCTGCCAGCAGGAACATAGAGCTTTTTGCTGGACTTCCCGTTTGCATAAGAAAAACTCCATGACCACATCCTGGCAGTTGCAGTTACTGTCAATGCGCCTTTGGGTACATTACGCAGCGCAAGATAACCGGCCCAGCCGTAGTAAAACATTGCCATTACCAGCAGTGTTGGAACGGCAGTCCAGAGAACCTCAAGCCAGAGATTACTTGCCTGCAGCGACGTCGGTTGGGGAGCGCGTGAACGGTGATAACGAAAAACAAACCAGAACATCACCGCTGAGATCCCTGCAAATAAAAGAATACACACCACGTAGATAAACTTGAATACCGGATCAACCGCCTGATTTGTCGTCAGCAGATATGGGTCCACATCAACTCCTAGCGGTATGCAAGATCAAAGAATGTGAAACCGATAAACACTGCCAGGGTGAGCAGGGCAACAAATAACAACCAGCGAAGCAGACGACCCTCGAAGCTCATGTGCATGAAGAAGGCGATCACTAAGCCTCCTTTAGCAACAGCGATAGCAAGTGACCCCAGGATATGCCCTACGCCCAGGTCCTGTCGAGATACCCATACTGTCAATCCTGTCAGGATCATCAGGGTAAGCCATACCATCATCAGAACTTTATAACTGATAACATGAACGCCGGTTTCATGTTTTTCTAAAGCCATAAGACCCTCAGAGAACCAGATAATAAAGGGGGAAAATGAATATCCAGATCAAGTCCACCAGGTGCCAGTAGAGAGCTGAGTTTTCCAGCAGAACATAATTACCGGCATGAATGGTGCCGTGGCTGACCTTCACAGATACCAACGTCAGCAAAACGATACCTATCAGTACATGCAATCCGTGAAGACCTGTTGTCAGGTAATAAAGACTGAAATAGAGCGCCTCCCCCATCGGACCCGTAGCGAGCCGTGGAGAATTTGGGTAAAAGCCGCTGTTGATTTCGGAACTCCATTCAAAGTACTTATTCACAAGAAAGATTATGGCGCAAAAGATCGTAGCCCCGAGCATTATCAGAGCTTTCCGCTGCTCTCTCAACTGAACAGCGGTAAGTGACATTGCCGCTAGCATGCTGCTGGTGATGAGAACCAGGGTGTTAGCGAAACCGAATGCCAACTGCATCTCGTGACCGGCAGAGGCGAACTCGTGGGGATACTGGGAAAGATATGCGGCATAAAGCAGAAACAACCCTCCGAAAAGAAGTATTTCCGTAAACAGAAAGAGCCATATTCCGAGCTTGGCCCCGGCATAGCGATTTTCATCTCGTTGAATCATGGAACTCCTGCCCCATTAAAATCATACGGACCATGGGTAACTACCGGTTCCT
Organism: Geoanaerobacter pelophilus; assembly: GCF_018476885.1. NCBI lineage: Bacteria > Pseudomonadati > Thermodesulfobacteriota > Desulfuromonadia > Geobacterales > Geobacteraceae > Geoanaerobacter > Geoanaerobacter pelophilus. Next base: position 11,739 of record NZ_JAHCVJ010000014.1, on the reverse strand, counting down.
GTTCAAAGTTTTCCGTCACCGGCGGCGATTGTGTGGTCCATTCAAGCGTGGCCCCACCCCAAGGATTTCTGCCGATAGGCTCACCCTTTAGAAGACCTCGGCTCAGATTGACCAGCATTAAGGCAAGCCCGGTCGCAAGAATCCAACTGCCAAAGGTTGATAACTGGTTCAGATGCGTGAATTCAGGAAGATAGTCATAATAGCGCCGCGGCATTCCTTTCAACCCAAGAAGTATCATCGGGAAATAGGTGATATTGAAACCGACAAACAATAATCCCCAGGCAACAACAGCCGGTTTTTCGGCATAAGTGCGACCGTAGAACTTGGGAAGCCAGTAATGCATGGCACTGAAAAACGCAAAGCCAGCGCCGCCAAATATGACATAGTGAAAATGACCGACAACAAACTGGGTGTCATGGACATGAATATTGGTAGCTGCGGCTCCTTGCAAAAGGCCTGTCAGACCACCTATAGAAAACAATAGTATGAAACTTAGCGCAAAAAGCATGGGCGCTTCAAGAGATATGGATCCTTTGTAAAGTGTTGCTACCCAGTTGAAGACCTTGATCGCCGAAGGGATGGCAACGACAAAGGTGAGAAATGAGAAGACAAGTATTGCCGTGTCGCTCATGCCGCTGGTAAACATGTGATGAGCCCAAACCAGCGAGCCTGCTCCAGCAATTGCCAGACTTGAAAATGCAATCATCTTGTAGCCAAATATCGGCTTGCGGGCAAAAACCGGAAAGATTTCGGAGATAACCCCCATACCTGGCAAAATCATTATATATACGGCAGGATGGGAATAGATCCAAAACAGGTGCTGGTATAGTATCGGATCTCCGCCTCGTGCCGGATCAAAAAGCCCTGTACCGAGAAGACGTTCCGCGACGATCAGAAGCAACGTGATCCCGAGGACCGGCGTGGCAAGAATCTGTACCCAGGCGGTAGCGTAAACAGACCAGACAAAGAGCGGCAATCGCCCCCATTGCATGCCATCTGCTCGCAGGCGGTGAATTGTCGTTACGAAATTGATTCCGGTGAGAATCGAGGAAAACCCGACGATAAAGACGCCGAACACGGCAAGAGAGACATTAGTGCCGGTTTTGACACTAAACGGCACATAAAAGGTCCAACCGGTATCTGGTGGGCCACCTCCGGTGAACAGAGAAAAAATAATAGTGACCGCGCCTATTAGGTACAGCCACCAAGAAAAAAGGTTGAGGCGTGGGAAGGCAACGTCGCTTGCCCCGATCTGAATCGGCATCACCAGGTTGCCGAAAGCCCCGGGAAAACCGGGAATGATGAAAAGAAAAATCATCAGCACGCCATGAACCGTAAAAAGGGCGTTATAAGTCACTGGCCCCATTATTGTCCGGCCAGGCGCGATCAATTCTATCTTCAGGAGGAGTCCGATCGTGACTGCTACCAGAAAAAATGAGAGAACAGAATAAAGGTAGAGGAGTCCGATCCTTTTATGGTCTGTGGAAAAAACCCAGGCAGAGATTCCTGTTTTACCGGTATCATTCCAGAAACTGAGTTTCTGATGAGCCAAATCATCACAATGTTGCATGGTCACCCCGTCTTACCTTTGTCCCGTTTTTTACCCCACAGGACTAAAAATGCCAGAAATCCTCCAGATGTAAGGATAACTGCTGTAGCGCTAACTCTCAAAAGGTTAAAGACATAGCTCTTTTTCTCAGGGTCAAAACTGAAACAGTACCCAACAATCCTTTTTACCGTCTCGCCGATCTTTCCCTCTCTGGCCTCAAGAATTGCCAGAGAAAGGTCCTTGGAGAGGAAATTAGTACCATACAGATAGCGAACGATAGTGCCATCACGGGCAACCACAATAGATACCACAGGATGAACGAATTCGTGCTCTTTCCGCTCAAAATGATAGCCTGCGGCATCTGTCAGTTTGATGATATTATCACGGTCACCGGTCAGGAAACGCCAACCATCTTCAGGAAATGGCTTATTCATCGACGACAGGTAGGTTTTCTTGTATTTCAAAGCCAATTCCGGAGTTTCGGTCTCGTCAAAACTGATCGAGAGGACGCGATAATCCGAACCCGGCTTAAAATTAACATCCGGCAGCGCCTTAGCCAGTCCTCCCTGGAGAAAGTTACACACATTGCTACAACTGTAATACACAGGGAGAATAATGGACGGTGCTGTTATCAATTCCGTCAGCCGAACAGACTTGCCGTACTCGTCCCGAAATGTCAGTCCAAGGGGGATTTTATAGCCCAGACGCTCTTCAAGACTGATTCCTTTGGAAGTTGTCACCTCTCCAGAGAGCGGTTCTGCAGTGTGAGCTGACACGATGACGGCATCCAATGGCATTATGAATAACAACACCGTCACAACCGTTTGCCAAAAGCGCTTCAGTTCTGCAGTGAAATATGGCATTAAGAATTGCCTCAGATAGAATGCAACAATTATTTCCCCTGATTCATACTTCATGCCTGATCATGTCCCCAGCTTTAACTCGTTGATTTTCAGGGTATACTCTAGACGTTCCTGTTCTAAAGCCTGAGTAACACCCGCAATAATTAACAATAACATCAAGCAGTTGGCATAACTCACCCATATATTATTCACTCAATGGCAGACACTGGCGCAGCTGAAATATTTTTTGCAGATGCAAATAGAGTGTACTACCAATTTGTCTACTTTAAAAATCATGCAACGTAATGTTTTATGCAAACGTTCAGACAACAATAATTGCCATTTACAGTGAACCTCACCTCTAAAAAATAACGTAAACTAGTATAGATTTATTATTTCAAGCAAGGCATGGTTGCTGCTTAAACGAGGGGAAGAATAGGTAAGGGGCAACAAAATGCAGATATCGTCGGAGTCATATGGTGACTCATCAGTCGTTGTCTCTGAGATGCATCAGTGTGAAGCAATGTTGCTACTCGCAAAACCTGGGATTGTTTGCGCGGAGACCCTGTCAGCATTTACTGCAATGGTTATGGCATCTTCCCAGTTGCACTCGTTTGTTCTTGAAGCTTACGGGATCATCTGTATCGTTCTGGCCGCGACCGGTGCAGCCATGGCGAATTCGGTTCTTGAAAGCAATACCGATCGACAGATGGTTCGCCTGAAGCGAAGATGTCGCGCCCTTGAAGTGGTAGGAAGTGTTAAGGCCACAGTTATTGCTCTCGCATTAATCTCATCAGCCCTTATCATCGCTGCAACGTTTGTGAATATGCTGACGACAACGCTGCTGATTGCGGCGGCAGCAACATATTTATTGCTATATACCTCATGGCTTAAAAAGAGTTCCTGCTGGGGAGTGGCCGCAGGTGCAATTCCCGGGGCTTTACCACCTCTCATTGGCTCAGCAGCTGTCACAGGTCACGTTTCAGCCCCCTCTCTCATGCTTGCTTTCTTGATTTTTGTATGGCAACTCCCACACTTCTGGTTTCTAGCATTGCAGCATTTGGATGATTATCGTCAGGCTACTATTCCGGTTCTCCCTGTAACCCATGGTATTAATCTAACAAAAGCATTGAGCTTACTCTGCGTAGTGCTTTTGACCCCTATATCATTGACCTTCTATATCACTGGCTATAACTCAGTTGAGTATGCAGTTGTTGCGTGCATTGTAGGCAGCGCTTTTTTGGTAATCTGCATGGTCGACATATTCCGCTTGCAGGTTCAAGCACAAGCGTATCATGCATCTATTGCCTACCTGGCAGTTATCCTTGTGGCTCTTATTTGTGATTGTTACGTAGGCTAAAGAAAGGGTTTAGAGGGCTTTAGTGAGGGTGTTGGTAGAGTAAATAAGCCCCATCTGTTAATCCGGCAAGAAAAAGAACAGATGGGGCTACACGGAAGGAAGGAACCATGCCCCTAAAGTATTACAAAGTTGTAACCAGCTGTCAAATAATAATTTTATAATTTAAGCGCTTTTTTTATGGTTGCCTCAAGTCCAGCTTCATCTAAGCCATACCGTGATTTCAATTCTGCTTGCTCACCCTGTTCAATAAAACGATCAGGATAGCCGATACGAATGACCCTGATACCTGAAAATCCACTTTCTTCGATCAGCTCTAGAATTGATGAGCCAAAACCACCTTGAATGGCATTCTCTTCGGCAGTGAATACTGGCCCATTGGTAGTACGAATCAAATCGATAATTAACTCCGAGTCTAACGGCTTAATAAAACGTGCATTTACCACTGCTAGATTCATCCCCTCCTTGGCGAGAGCTTCAGCAACGGCAAAACAAGGAGAAACCATGGTACCCACCGCAAGTATTAACCCATCCGTACCACTGCGAAGCAGTTCGGACTTACCGATGGGTAGTGTTCGTAATTGCTGGTCAAGCGGCACGCCTAATCCGTTGCCACGAGGATAGCGTACTGCTGAAGGGCCCTCATAATTAACTGAGGTGAAAAGCATATGCTGCAGTTCGTTTTCGTCTTTTGGCGCCATAACTACCATGTTGGGCAAGTGACGCAGAAAAGACAGATCAAACACCCCATGGTGGGTGGGGCCGTCACTACCAACAACCCCGGCACGATCAATTGCAAAAGTTACCGGCAAATTTTGCAAGCAGACATCGTGAAATATCTGATCATAGGCTCGCTGCAAAAAAGATGAATAAACAGCAAATACCGGCCGCAAACCTTTTGCGGCAATACCTGCAGCAAAGGTAACGCCATGTTGCTCTGCAATACCTACATCAAAAAAGCGTTCGGGGAACTCTTTGGCAAATGGAGAAAGCCCAGTCCCATCAGGCATTGCGGCAGTAATAGCAACCAATCGCTCATCCTCAGAGGCAATCTTCCGGATGACATCGCCAAAAATGCCGGTATAAGACGCAGCGCCCCCCTTCCCTTTAATAACCTTTCCGGTCGCAATATCAAAAGGGCCCACGCCATGGAACAATGAAGGGTTCTTTTCTGCAGGCGGGTAACCTTTCCCTTTTTTGGTAACAACATGGATTAATACTGCATCATCGAAACGCTTGACCTTCTCGAAGGTCTCGGTGAGCAATTCCACATCATGACCATCAATAGGCCCGATGTATTCAAATCCAAAGGCCTCAAAGAGCATGCCTGGCGTGAATAACCCTTTTAGCGACTCTTCAGCCCTCTTCGCAACTTTCAACACACTGTGGCCTACACTGTCTAGACCTTCCAGAAAAGATTCGAGATCCTTTTTGATTTTGTGGACAAATTCATTGGTTATCGTTCTTGATAAGAAATTTGAAAGAGCCCCCACATTCTCGGCAATGGACATCTCGTTATCATTGAGGATGACAACCAGATCCTTATTCAAGTGCCCGGCATGATTTAGCCCTTCATAGGCAATCCCACCAGTCATTGATCCGTCGCCGATAACGGCAATTACCTTGTTTGTTCCTTTGAGCAAGTCACGAGCCACCGCCATGCCGGTAGCTGCAGAAATCGAGGTTGAAGAGTGCCCTACGTCAAAATGATCATGTTCCGACTCCGCCCTTTTCGGAAAGCCACTAATGCCGTCCAAAGTGCGCAGCGTGTGAAAAGAGTCTTTTCTGCCGGTGATGAGCTTGTGGGCATAGGCCTGATGTCCGACATCCCATATAATGCGATCTTTCGCAGTGTCGAATATACGGTGCAGGGCAAGGGTCAACTCAACAACCCCGAGGCTTGGAGCAAGATGACCACCGTTTTTCGAACAGGTCTCAATAATCTCGGTGCGAAGTTCCGCAGCTAAGGTTACCAGTTCAGGGTGCGAAAGCATTTTAATAGCTTTCGGATCTGTTATTCTGTCGATAATTCTATTATTCATGATTTCCGCGCAACGATATAGCGTGCGATCTCTCTGAGAGGATCGGCATTGTTGTTAAACATCTCCAGAGATGTCAAAGCCATCTCGACCAATTCGGTTGCTCTACTCTTGGCAGAGGTCAAGCCGATAACCGCCGGGTAGGTCGCTTTACCTCGTGCCTGATCACTGCCAGCATCTTTGCCGATCTCCTCGGTAGTTCCTTCGATATCGAGGATGTCGTCAGCGATCTGAAATGCCAGACCAATGGCTTCGCCATAGCGGGTCAATGCGGCAAGCTCCTCGTCAGAAGCTCCTCCCAGGATTGCGCCAGCCTTTACGGCTGCCTTCATCAAAGCACCGGTCTTGTGCGTGTGAATATATTGAACCGTTGCCAGATCAATGTCACTTTTACCTTCACTCTCCATATCAACAACCTGCCCACCAACCATGCCATGGGAGCCGGCACAGAAGGCAATTTCACGAATCACGGCAAGCATTTTTGCGGCATCAATCTTTAAGTATTCAGGGTTTGAGAGTAAGACAAAAGCTTCGGTAAGAAGTGCATCACCTGCAAGAATAGCTACCGCCTCGCCATAGACCTTGTGATTGGTAGGCCGGCCCCGGCGGAAATCGTCGTCATCCATTGCCGGTAGGTCATCGTGAATAAGTGAATAAGTGTGAATCATCTCCATTGCGCATGCAGCAGGCATGGCAGCTTCGTGGTCCCCTCCGACGGCATCACAGGCAGCAAGCAATAAAACAGGCCTAATTCTCTTGCCTCCAGCGAATATCGAGTATCGCATGGCTGAATGCAGAGAGGCCGGGAGCTCGTCCTCAGGGGGGAGAAATCTATCCAGTGCCGTGTCGATGATAGCGCATCGGTCTTTAATGTATTCCTTAAGATTCATGAAGGTCTCTTTCCAAATGTTAATCCGTAAAAACCGGTTTACTCAGACGGGTTGAATGGTTCGGTGTGAAATGTGCCGTCCTTATGCTTAAGCAATATTTCTATTTTCTTTTCTGCCTCATGCAGTTTTTTGTTGCAGATGGCGGCGTGCTTTACCCCTTCCTCAAAGGCCTTGAGCGCTTCGTCCAGGGTAAGTTCACCACTTTCGAGACGATTTACAACGTCTTCCAGCTTAGCAAGGGATGTTTCAAACTTTTCCGCCATTCTTGCTCCGATCAAAATAAGCAGCCATTATACTGATTACGCAATCCCAGTCAAGAAATCGCGGAATTTTGACGTTAATCCGAGGTGGTTTGCTCAACAATGCATTGAGCTTTACCATGGGCGAATTGCACACCAATATGATCTCCGGAAGTGATCTGGGAGCTGTCACGAATCAACCGTCCGTCTGAGATGCGAAAAGCCATTGAATAGCCTCTGGCTAACGTTGCCAGGGGAGATAAATTATCAAGAGCTGTGCTCTTCATCATCACGGATTTCTTGAAACGCTCCATCAGGTTGGTAGCAGCCCTTCCCTGCCGCAGATAAAGGGATTGCACCAGTGCTCCATACGTAAAAACAAGTTTTTGTGGGTTCACTGCGGAAAGCCTGCCCAAAAGTAGTGCAAGCTTCTGCCCACGCAGATCAGTCTGTTTAGTTATTGATGCATTAAGCCGTTCCAGCAGGTAATCGTTTTTTTGATAAAGCGTGTCGATCAAAGATGAAGGATCTCTTAACCCTTTGCAGAGCGCCAGAACCTCTCCTCTAGATTCTCTGAGGATCAAATTAATAACTCTATTGAGTCGGAATAGCTGGGTCGTTAATTTTTCGGACAATTCTGCTTTTGTGGCAATAACCAGCTCTGCTGCTGCAGAAGGCGTGGGAGCTCGAAGATCGGCAGCCAGATCAGAGATGGTAATATCCACTTCGTGACCTACTGCCGAGATTAATGGGATTTTTGATTCAGCTATTGCCCTGGCAACGACCTCTTCATTAAACGCCCAAAGATCCTCGATTGAACCGCCTCCGCGGCCAACGATAATGACATCGACTTTGCCGTACCTGTTGAAATCGCGGATTGCCGAGGCAATTTCTGCCGCTGCCCCCTCACCTTGGACCCGTACTGGATTCAGAAGTAGGTGAATATTACTGAAGCGCCTGTCTAGGACGTGCAGGATATCGTGAATTGCTGCCCCAGTGGGGGAGGTAACGATACCAACCCGTTGCGGAAGCCTGGGGACTGGTTTCTTCCGGGCTTCAGAGAATAATCCCTCTTTATGTAACCGTTCTTTTAGTTGGAGAAAAGAGAGTTGTAATGCGCCGATCCCTTTCGGTTCCACATACTCCGTAATAAGTTGATATTCACCCCTGGGGGCAAAGACTGAAACCCGCCCACGAGCGATGAGTTGCATGCCATCGGTAATTTTGAATTTGAGAATCCGCGCAGACGCCCTGAATATGACTGCCCTGACCTGAGCATTAGCGTCTTTCAGTGTAAAGTAGATATGACCTGATGTTGGTGTGGATAAATTAGAGACCTCACCCTCTATCCAGACATGATCAAAATTCTCCTCAAGAATGCCTGAAACGAGATTTGTAAATTGGGTAACGGTAAGAATCCGCTTTCCTGTAAACAGATCCACTCTGCCTCCACTGGTCATTCATGTTGACCGGGCAACACTATCATATTATTATGCCGGCATGCAAAATTATCCATTCGTGATTACAATATGTTCCGAAAAGGGGGGCGTTGGCAAAACAACGCTTGCCACCAACCTGGCGATCTTCCTGAAAGCACTGAATGAAGAACTCCATGTCTCAGTTTTCTCGTTCGACAACCATTTTACCGTTGACAGGATGTTTGCGCTCCCAGGGCATCAAACGACAAATACCGTGGCAGATCTCCTGAGAGGCGTCACTGGCGGGGATCTGCTTTACACCGGTCAGTATGGTGTCAGTTATATCCCGTCATCCAATGAACTTTCAGAGATGAGAGGGTCCATCCAGGGACCAATGGCCCTAGCCAAAATGATGGCAAGCTCCGGTATCCCGGGAGTTGTCATCATCGACACGCGCCCGGAACTCGACATCCTCACCCAGAATGCTCTTTACGCTGCTGACCAGGTTTTTATCCCGGTCAAAGATATGGCCTCGCTGGAAAACTGTAAAAACATCTTTGCACTGTTTGACAGCCGTGGACTTGATAAAAAGAGTCTGTCGCTGATCCCATGCTTGGTTGATTCCAGAATCAAATTCGACGGCATGTTCCGCGATCAGCGCACCCTGCTCAAGGCTTACGCGATTAATCGCGGTTATCGCTGCTTAGATACGTATATTTCCAAAAGCCCAAAGGTCGACAGCCTCAACACCAATCCTGACGGTAAGATATACCCTGTGTTGACTCATGCCAGGGGCACTGATGTTTACGGCCAGTTCACCATGATCGCGAAACAGGTTCTATCTACTATTGCCCAAACCCCTGAACCGCGCGCTCTTCAATTCAGCAGATGGATGAAATCTGAGGAAGAGCGGCGTAATGCGGCATACATGAGCAGACGAGCAACAATAAGGTTAAATTGCCCGGTTTGCAACAGAGCGTTGGTCGATTCCGGACGTAGCACCCCACCGTCGCATTTCTTTGAAAACCTTGATGGCTCGATACGCGGCTTTTTCCACAAGGAATGCTTTTCAGGCCTGATCATGGCGCTGTTCAATCCCAATGGCAATGTTACCTCAGCAAAAGATCCTTTCCAGCAACTGCTTGCCAAAGCCATAGTCTCATCAACGTTTATTTTTAGGCCGGTAACTGTCGGATCTTCGTCGCAAGTTGAGGTAATCGTAAATGATAAGGATGGCCGGCAACTGATCCGTCAATTGTTTGCATCCGGGGATTACGCTGATAGCTTTATGAACATGCGAGAAGGAAGCCTTTTCAGGCTGCTTGAGGATACTCTAGGCCAGCAGACATCGGCACAATATGGCACGGTATTGGTAGTGCAGCCGGTTGCCGACCAAGATCACGAAGCAATTCTCAAGGAGGATGATTACCGGAAGTTTCGAAAAATCAAGCAGCAGATCGCAGCTGAGATCCGTGTATAGGAGGATATCGCTACCGGACTAAATCTCCTGCCGGAACAAAGATTATCCCCTCTTTTTTCAATCGAGGAAGATGTATGGCAAGTGCTTGAATTGTAGTCTTATGCGGATGGCAAATCCCTATGGCACTCCCCTTTTTCCGGGCCAATGCCGCCAGTTGTTCAAGTTGTGCAGTTATCGCAGGCACATCCTGGGTGTTGTCCAGAAAGACATTCCTTCCTGCTGCATAGACTTCCATAGATCTGGCCAGCGAAAGGCCTACCGAGTCCGGGGTTGTCCGGCTGTCGACAAAGAACAAGGAACGGGCCTTCAGCTGATTTAACACCAGCCGCATTTTTTGATCGTCTTCGGAAAACCTTGACCCCATATGATTATTGGCTCCTGCAGCATGGGGCACCTGCTTGAAATAAGAACCAAGCCTCTTCTCGATTTCTGCATCAGTTTGCGACAACAGAATCCCATTTTCTTCAAGCCGCTGTTTTGGGTATCCCTTTGGTTCCATAGGGATATGGATCATGACTTGATATCCCCGCTCACTGGCGAGCTTGTCAACCTCCCTCACTTTTGGCAATCCCGGTATCAGCGAAAAGGTTAACGGGACGTTTATTGCCATCAGGGCCTTTGCCTCTTGCAGATTCGTGCCCATATCATCGACAATAATTGCAACAGTCCCTACAGATACCGGTTTCTTTTTGTGCTGCGGCTTATGCTCCGGCATTGCCGAAGTATAAGGTTGCAGCTCGATTTGGTTGTATGACTGCCTTGCAGGGAGTTTATGACGTTCTTCCTGAGCAATCGGGGGCTTTTGCTCAAGAACCCGTGAGGTTGTGCTTTTCAACCACTCCAATAAAACCAGGATGGCGCAGAGGATAACTGCCACCACAATCAGGGTTATGATTGGTCGATTGCCTGTACTTGTTTTGCGCCGGTTTGGTCTGTTTTTCTTGACTGCCATTAACTTTTCCCTATTTACAACTTACATAAACAAACAGCCCTCGGAATACTCCGAAAGCTGTTTATTTATGAAATCAAAGAAGATTGATTACTTAACGGTTTTCTGTACCGGTTTTTCCACAGCCTCTTTCTTGGGTTGGGTCTTCACATCATCCGATTTCGTCGGCGCCGCTTTTGTCTTTGGTGCCTGAACGAGATAGTTTGCGATGAAAATGTAGTCATCAATGTAATCTACCAGCTTATCCCCGTTAAGATCCTGCGACAGGTCAGGTTTTGCTGCCTCGGGCCGCGTCAGGAACTGAATCAGGTCGCTTTCGGTAAGCTTATTAAACGGCTTGCCATTATAAGTTTCCAGGAGCGGAGCAACGTTAAGTGGAATATCAGTCGTTACGTCATCGAGGAAATAGGAAAGGGTTGCCTGATATACTCCTTTTTTCGGCTTCAACTCGACAACCCAATTATCCTCGACGATTTTGGGGAACGATGCCATCTGCGCTTCCTTGCTGATAGCGAAATTAGGCGAAGCAGAGGCCGAAGCATCAACAGGAATAGTAATTTTAAGGGTGCTCTTGCCGTCAACAAGGAATATTGGCGGCTGTTGCGTATAGCCCTTTGCTGGAGCGGCAAACAGCGCCAGCAACCCCTTCCGTTCCCCCTTGTACTCCTTGAAAAGATTCAGGATTGAAGTGGCGCTGACAAATTGAGCCTTTTTCTCCTTCTTGGTTTCTGTTGCCGTCTTTTCAGGCTCGTTTATCGTGCGCTCGGATTCAGCAGCTGTCTGCGAAGGAGCAGCTCGCGGAGGCTCAACGTTTGCGTCAGCCGGTTTAGGCTGATCCTTGCGATCAACTGGAGTGGGATTGTCCGATTGCATGGAGACACTACCAAGCCAAGCACCGCTTCCGCTAGTTCCGCTAGTTCCGCTAGTTCCGCTAGTTCCGCTAGTTCCGCTAGTTCCGCTAGTTCCGCTAGTTCCG